>DATLTN010000049.1 GCA_035533595.1 Acidimicrobiales bacterium | reverse complement strand
TACACGGTCCCGCCGGAAGACAAGAAAGTGAACCCCGTGCCCGGAACTCCTCGCAGGGCTTCAAGGACCGACAACAGCGGCGGGAGGGCCGAGAACACGTCCTCGATCGGTTTCAGGTTCGACTCTCTGGGCAAGGATTGGCCGACCGCATAGACCACCCGATCGACGCCACGCAGGGCCTCCTGCATGAGCAGTGGATCCGCGGCGTCGCCCTGGACGAACTCAACCTCGGTCCCCGCCTCTATCGCGTCCTCGCGACCGCTTCGGGCGACGATCCGTACCGGGACGCCGACGGCCAGGAAGCGGCGTGCAATCGCGCGGCCGATGAAGCCGGTCCCGCCCAGGATGAGCGCGAGTCTCGGGAGAGGGAGCGCAGCGGGCAAGCCGCCCAGCTCAGCGCCGCTTGAGGACGGCTCGACCACTGACGAATCCTACCCTCGTCGCGCATCGCGGCCCTGTGGCTACCGGTTGACACGGGGCACGCCCGACTCGTCGATAGCCCGCTGATTGTTCAATGGGCACTAAGAAGAGCCGGTGACCGAGCTGAAGTCGTCGGCTCTTCCGATCGATACGGAGGGCGAGCCGCCGCCCCCGGGGCGGACTCCGCAGCCAGGGACAGCAACTGTTCCGACGCTCTTTGCCCGCGTGACCGCACCGGTTGCACTGTTCATCGGACTGATCGCGATTCTGCGCGGCAGCTCGACGAGCGAGCGCTGGGATCGGGCGTTGTTCGTCGGCGCGACGTTGGCCGCCGTCATTGTCGGGCTCCG
The DNA here is from genome assembly GCA_035533595.1 of Acidimicrobiales bacterium. NCBI lineage: Bacteria > Bacillati > Actinomycetota > Acidimicrobiia > Acidimicrobiales > Acidimicrobiales bacterium. Next base: position 54,258 of record DATLTN010000049.1, on the reverse strand, counting down.
TTGGGCGCGCGCCGCCCGGAGGAGGTACGTCGACGGCGCCGTCGCGATCGTGTCGCTCGGCGGGCTTGGCGTAGGGATCGGCGCCATCGAACGCCCCGACCTCGCCCACACCTATTGGGACGGTTTCGGAGTGAGCGTGCTGGTCGTGAGCGTCGTCGTGGCGCTCGCTGGTCGCTGGCTCTCGGGGCTTCGCGGCAGGCGCATTCTCAATCGCTCGCTTCTCGTCGCGACAAGCGCACTGGCGGTTGCCGATCTGGCCAGCCTCGTGCGCATGAGCGGCTACACGTCGGACCCGGTCAACAATCTCTACGCGCTGAACGAGCTGCTCGCTGCGCCCGCACAACGCGTCCCCGACGCGAACTTCATCCCGCAGTACGACGCGCTCTACGGCTACCTCCTGAAGCCACTGGTGGGAGCACTGGATGCGCCGGCCGTCGCGCAGGTCGCCCTGGCCCTGCTCAGCGCGTTCGCGGTCGCTGCCGTCCTCATCGGCGTCGCGATCGCGCATCGCCTCCTCGGGCGCCGCTCGCTCGGCGTCGCTCTCCTTCTCGTGGTGCCCTTCACCTGCGTGACCGTGCTGCACGGAGCGGCGCTCCAGGGCTCGATCGCCTCGTCGGTCCAGGAGCTTCCGATCCGGGTGTTCCCTGGGATGCTCTATTTCCTCGCCGGCTCGGGCACCCTGCTTGCGGTCAGGGGTGGCGCGCGTCGCGGTTGGCGACTCGGGGCCCTCGGCTTCGCCGGTGGTCTCGTCGCGTGGAACTCACAGGACTTCGGCGTCGCCGCGGTCCTCGCCTTCGGCGGCGTGCTCTTCGTCGGGAGCGTCGTCGCTCGAGTGGAAGTGGCGCGCTCGGCGCCGTGGTTGCTGGGCCTCGCGGTCGGCGTCGGCGCCTATCCCGTCGCGGCCGCGCTCGCAGGCAGCCCCCTGTCGGTCCACTACGTGGCGTTCTTCGATCGGACCTTCGGCTCTGGTTACGGCGCAGCGCCGATCCAGGTCCCTGGCCCGGTGATGCTCGTGCTCCCCGTCGTGCTGGCGACCGCGGTGATCGGTTGGCGGTCGCTCCTCTGCCCTGCCGCGAACGTTGCTTGCGAGCAACGTGGGCCGGTCGACTACGCGGCAATCACGGCCGCGTTCTTCGGGACCTGGTCCTCCCTCGGCTTCATCTACTACCTCAACCGTTCGTTCGCCTCGGGCCAGCTCCAGGTGCTGCTCTTGCCGGCGGCGGTCGGCGTCGTCGCCGTGCTCGCCCTGGCGCAGCACTCACGGACAGGCGAGCGCACCGACGACAAGGGGGAGGCGCTTTGGTCGAGCCGCTCGCTGACACGTTTCCCACTGCTGGTCGTCGTGTCGCTGCTCGGAGCATCGACGTTGCAGAGCCCGGGCCCCGTGCTCACGGCCGAGCACCTGATCGACCCGCCAGCTGGGCAGGGCTACCTGTCTCCGTCACTGCAGGGCGCGCTCACCGACGTCCTCATCACCCAGGCGTACGCCACTGCTGCGGGCGGCCGGGTCTCCTATCTCGGAGAGGGTGCCAACTACCTCTCCCTCGCGCTCGGCGTCCATTCCGCGATGCTCTTCAACGATCCCTACGACGTGGTCGCCAGCGCCGCGACGGCGAGCTTGATGTGCGACTACCTCGTCGCGCACGGCACCGAGTGGCTCGTCATCTCCGAGCGCTCGTACTTCTACTTCGCCGACGCCTGCGGTGCCTACCGCCCCTTCGCGATCCCGGGCACCACGCCCGGTCTCGTCGAGCGCCGCACCTGAGCTCGCTGGCCGCCTCACCCGATGCCCGCGGCCGCGGTGACACGCTGGCGACGCCGTGCACGCACGGCGAAGGCAGCCGTGCCGAGGAGCGCGCCCGCTGCCGAGAGGGCGGTCCAGAGGCGGCCGAGGAGGATGGGCTTGGACCTCGCGGTCCCGACGATCAGGCGCGCCGGCCCGGTCACCGCGGCCGCGCGGGTGACCGCGAGATAACCCGAGCTCGTCCGTCCGATCACCCGCAGGTCACCACCGAGCGTGATGAGGTCCGGCACCGCGACCACGTTGATCCCGATCGGGGCCGGACCTGCGGGGGTGTTCATCAAGGTGTCGATCCCGTCGCCGTGCGCGTCGACGACGGCCGCGGGCAGCGTCACGAAGCGGTTCGGGTCGACGGCCACCACCGGGAGCTGCTGGTCGACCCAGTCGAGCACCGCGTACCAGGACTTGGGGAGCGTGTTCACCCCGGTGAGGGCGTCGTAGCGGTTGACGTAGGACTCGATGGGCTGGCGGTCGTTGGGCACGAGCGCCTGCCACGCGCCGAGGGCGAGCGTGACCGCCGCGCAGCCGACGAGGGCGCCGATCGCGACCCGGCGCCGTGCCCGGGGGTTCCGCAGCGCCGAGCTCGAGCCGACCGCGATCAGTAGCGCGCAGACGCTCAGGGTGAAGTAGGTGCCGAGGAGGAACGGGTTCTGGATCGTCCACAAAAGGTGTGGCATCACCTGCCAGATCTGCCGGTTCAACAGGTAGAACAGGCACAGTCCGCTGAGCGTGCAGAAGGCCACGAAGAGCCGGCGCTCGAGCCTGCTCCCCCGCACCGCACAGAGCACCGCCCCGGCGACGAGCGCCCAGGCGAGCATCCAGTCGACGACCTGTACGTAGAGCGCGGGCGTGGTCGACTCGCGCGGCACCATCCGCAGCGGGTCGAAGAGATGCGTGAAGGTGTCCATGAACGGCGTCCCGATGACGGACTCCGCGTGCACGAAGTAGGTGTGACTTGCGTAGGCGAGGGCCGGGAGGATGGCCCAGCCGTTGAGGCCGACGCCGAGGAAGGCGACGACGGCGAAGAGCAGCACGCGTCGGCGCGCCGGCAACGGAACCGCCCGCGAGGCGAGGAGGATCGCCGCCACCAGCGCGAGGAAGATCGATCCCCACAACAAGGTGGTGTTGTGGCTCCCGCCGAGGAAGACGGCGGTGACGTAGAGCCAGGCGAGGGAGCTGGCGCGCACCTTCGGCTGCCAGAGGATCGCCGCGAGCGAGGCGGCGAACAGCGGCAGCGCGGACACGGCCACGAACTCCAACCAGTCGCTCCGGCCGTAGAGGTCGGTGAGGTAGTAGGCGCTCGCCACGAAGGTGATCGCCGCGGCGTGCGAGACGACGCGCCGGCACCCGGCGAGGCGGGCGCACCAGTACACGCCGCGGTAGGCAGCGGCGAAGGCGAGCAGGCTGACGAGGACGAAGGCCGCGATCACGTGATGGCCAAGCGCCACCGACAGGTAGCCGACGTTCGCGAGGAGCGGTCCGCCGTAGAAGGCGTAGACGGGGTCGAACAGCCCTGTTTGGGGATAGGGGTAGGCGTAGCCGGCGGGGAGGGGCGACGTGCCCGTGGTGTTGATGAAGAACGACGGGATGAGGCCGTGGGTCACGGTCGCCGACTGAACCGAGCTCAGCCACGCGAGGTTGGTGAAGTCCGAGGCGAAGCCGTTCTCGGTGAACAGCAGCGGGGCCGCCAAGACGCCGATGACCGCGGCGGCGACTGCGAGCGAGAGGGCCGACGCCCGCCGCTCACTGGCCGGGTCCGGTCGGGGAGCTGCCGCCGGCCGCTGCTGCAGCGTGCGCCCCCCAGGTCCGACTTCTCGCGCCAGGTCGAGGCCGACGGTCGTCACCGTCTGCTCCCGCCCGGCCGGGCGTCCGCCGGGCCGGGGCCGTCTGGCGCGCCGCTCCTGTGTAGCAGGAACTGCTCGGTCTCCCGCAGGGTGCCGGGAGTCCCGATCTCGAAGAAGCGCCGCTCGGCGGGGTAGCCGTGCAGGCGACCTGCCGCGGCGAGCGCGTGGTACAGGCTGGCGAGATCGCGCTCGTCCTCGGGGACGAGATCGAGCACACCGGTGGTGAGGCCGCCGAGGCCGTAGTCGATCCACTCCATCTCCGGCGTCGGCGCGAACTTGTCGTAGGCGACGACCCTCCCCGCGGCGTACTCGGCGTTGGAGCGCTCCAATTCGCCGTGATTGTGAAGCACCGTCATGAGGGCCGGCTCGCCGCTCGCGATCCAGTCCCGCGTGACCGCCTGGTAGTCGATCAGCAGGTAGGTGTCGCCGTAGAGGATGAGGAAGCGCTCGCCGAGCAGCGGCGCGGCGCGACGCACTGCTCCGAGCGTGCCGTCGAGGCCGGGGGCGTCATAGCTGTACTGGACCGCGAGCCCCTCACAGCTCGTGCCGATCGCCGCCTCGATCTGCTCGCCGAGGTAGCCGACGCAGAGGACCACTCGGGTGAAACCGTGCTCGGAAAGCAGCGCCAGCTGATGGCGGAGGAAGGGCTTGCCGGCGACTTCGAGGAGCGGCTTGGGCTGGCGGGTGGTCAGCCCGCCGAGGCGAGTGCCGAGCCCCCCCGCCAGCACGCAGACGGCGGGAAGCGCGGGTTCGTCGGCGGCTTGCTGGCCCAATGCCCCCCACTCCTTCCCTAGCGCCGGAGGGTCAGTGCCCTCAGGCGCGCTGGGCCGCCTCGATGCATGCCCAGGCATAGCGGGCAGACTCGAGGTCGCCGAGGAGCGGCGTGCCGTCCTCGATGGCTCGGGTGAAGTGCTCCCACTCCCGTGCCCAGGAGAGATCGCGGTCCGGGTACCGGACCTCTTCGACGTCGGGGGGACCGAGCTCTGGGCGCATCTCGTAGATCCGGAGCACCTGCGGGCCGTAGGAACGGACGAGGCCGTCGACTGCGAGCTTGGCCCGTTCGCAGGCGATCTCCAACGAGAAGGTGTTCTTCCACTCGGTCCAGCTCACGTGCAGGAGCGAGAAGGGCGACTTGTCACCCACCCCGCCCGCCTCACCGAGCACGAGGACCGCGTTGTCGTCAATCGGCGCGTCCCAGAATTGGGTCCGCAGGAGCGAGGCGGCGACGGGGAGGGGACCGTGCAGCCAGTGGCTGAGGTCGAGCAAGTGCATGCCCTGGTCGACGATCTCCCCGCCCCCGGAGAGCGCCGGATCGGCACGCCACTCCTTCTCGTAGCCAAGCCGCCCACCGTGGCCGTAGCGGCCCCGCAGGTAGAGCACGCGGCCGTAGTGCCCGGAGCGGGCGGTCTCGATGGCGCGGGCGATGCCCGGGTGGAAGCGGTGGTTGAAGCCCACCTTCACCCGGCGCTGCCGTGCCTCGGCGGTGCGGGCGATCGAGTCGATCCCCGCGGTGCCGATGCCCGCCGGCTTCTCGACGAGCACGTGGGCACCGCTCTCGAGCGCGGCGCAGGTGAGTGCCGGGAGCTCGTTGTGGATCGCCGCGACGACGACGATGTCGAGGTCGAGCTCGAGCAGCTCCTCGAGCGTGCGGCAGGCCAGTGCCTCACGCTCCTTCGCGAGCTCCTCGGCCGCCTCGTGGCGGATGTCGTAGGTCGCGACGAGCTGGTCGTCTCCGAGCGACTCGGCGCGCTTTCGGCCGATGAGCCCGCAACCCACGATTCCGACGCGGCGGGCGTTGGTCACGCGTGCTCGCTCGCGTAGGCGCCGCCGTACTCGAAGTCGAAGGTGAGCTCTGAGGCGTCCATCGTCGCCATCGCGAGCCGGGTCTGCTCTGGGCGGGGGCTGTAGACGAGGAGGAAACCGCCACCACCGGCGCCGATCAGCTTGCCGCCGATCGCGCCGCTCTCCCGTGCCGTGGCGTACATGCTGTCGATGCGCGCGTTCGCCATCCCGGGGGAGCGCTTTCGCTTGTTCTCCCAGTGCTCGTGCATCAGCTCAGCAAAGGCCGTGAGGTCGCCGAGCTCGAGCAGCTTGCGGCTCTCGTGGCCGAGCTCCTTGGTGCGGTGGAGGTTCTCGATCATCTCGGTGTCACCCGAACGCGAACGGGAATCCTGGTCCTGGAGCACCGCTGAGGCCGACCTCGCCTCGCCGGTGTAGAAGAGGAGGAGGTGCTCGCGCAGGCCCCGGAGCGTCTCGGTCCCGAGCTCGAGGGGTTCGACCACGACCTCGCCGCCGGGGCGGAAGGTGTAGGCGCAAATGCCCCCGTGCGCGGCGACGTACTGGTCCTGCTTGCCGACCGGCTCGCCGAGCACGTCGATCTCGATGTGGCACGCCGCCTCGGCGAGCGCGCCGGCGGTGATCGAGGTGCAGCGGGCATGGGCGAGGGCCTTCAACAGGCACACCGTGTAGGCGCCGGAGGAGCCCATCCCGGTGCCGGCGGGGACGTCGGCGAGCGAGGCGATCTCGAGGGGGTTCCCCCGCCAGTGGCGGAGCAGCGTCTCGCGCAGGATCGGATGGCGGATCTCCGCGATCTCGTCGACCTCTTCGATCTCGGAGTACTTCATCCGGTAGCGGCGCTGGAAGACGGTGTGCACGAGCATGTAGACGTACTTGTCGATCGCCCCCGCGAGCAGGAAGCCGCCGTGCTCTTCGTAGTACGAGGGGAGGTCGGTCCCGCCGCCGCCGAGGGGGATGCGGAGCGGTGCGCGGCTGAAGATGACGCTCATCGGGCCTCCCCGCTGCTCACGGCGGAGGTCAACCGAGGACCTCCGCCGGGTTGGCGTCGAACCAGTCGAGCGTCCGGCCGAGCGCCGCTTTGATGCTCAGCTTCGGGGCCCACCCGAGCGAGCGGATCCTCGCCGTGTCGAGCAGGATCAGCGGGCTGTCGCCGGTCCAGCCGCGGCGCCCCCCGCTGTGCTCGACCTTCGGGTGCAGGTCGAGGTGGTCGAGGAGGAGCTGGAGCGAGTCGTCGACGACGATCGTCTCGTCGGTCCCGAGGTTGTAGCAAGCCACCCCGGGGGAGTCCTCGTGTGCCGCGGCGGCGGTGAGGATCGCGCTCACGCAGTCGCCCACGTAGAGGTAGGACTTCTCCTGCTTGCCGTCGCCGAGGACGAGGATCCGCTCGGGGTCCCGCCGGAGCGCCCGGTAGAAGTCGAAGACGTGGCCGTGGGTGTAGCGCTCGCCGAGGATCGAGACGAACCGGAAGATCACCCCGGTGAAGTCGTAACCCGTCGCGTAGGCCGAGATCAGTCCCTCGCATGCCAGCTTCGAGGCGCCGTAGAGCGAGGTCTGCAGCGGGAAGGGGGCGTCCTCCGGGGTGGGGAAGACCTCCGGCTCGCCGTAGACCGAGCCGGTCGAGGAGAAGGCGATCTGCCTCGTCCCGACCGCCCGCATCGCCTCGAGCACGACCGAGGTCGCCATCGTGTTCTGCTCGAGGTCGAGCGTCGGGTGCTCGAGGCCGTGACGGACGTCGGCGTTGGCCTGCAGGTGGAAGACCCAGTCGCAGCCGGCGATCGCCTCCTCCATGAGTGCCCGGTCGAGGACGTCGCCCTCCACGAAGCGGAAGGACTCGCGGCCGACGAGGCCGTCGAGGAAGCTGCGGCGCCCGGTCCGCAGATTGTCGACGCAGACGACCTCGACGCCCGCCGCGACGAGCGCGTCGGCGAGGTTGCTGCCGATGAAGCCGGCGCCCCCCGTGATGCAGGCACGCTTCACGGCCGGCATCCTTCTCGAGGGCTGCCGCCGTTGCCGGGGCCGCTCCGTCGCTCGGGCACCGCTACAGCTTGTAGCCGGCGGTGGCCGCGTCCCTGAAGAACATCTGGACCGTCTCGAGCGAGAACTGGGTCAGGTCCTTGCCGAGGCCGTCGAGCTTCTTGAGCAGGTCGGGGGTCATCGTGATGATGTGGCAGCCGACGCTGTCCGCCTGGATGAGGTTGAGCACCTCACGCGGCGAGGCCCAGATGCACTCGGCACCGGGCGCGTCGGCCATGATGCCGATCGCCTCACGCATGAGGGGGATCGGGTCGGTTCCCGCGTCTGCGATGCGCCCGGCGAAGACCGAGAGGTACGAGGGGGCGCCGTCCGCGACCGCCTTGGTGATCGCGGCGACCTGGTCGAGGGTGAACATCGCCGTGACGTTCACCTTCACGCCGTCGCTCGACAGCTCGTGGACGAGGTCGGTGAGCGGCTCGCCGGCCGTGGTCGTGACGGGGATCTTCACGTAGACGTTCTCCGCCCACGCGCTCATGGTGAGCGCCTGGCGGCGGATCTCGGCGAGGTCGTCGGCGAAGACCTCGAAGGAGATCGGGAGCGAGGTGACGCGCTCGAGGACGTCGTGGGCGAAGGCCTCGTAGTCCGAGATGCCGGCCTGGCGCATGAGGGTCGGGTTGGTGGTGAAGCCCTGGATCCGCGGGTCCTCGGTGAGGCTGAGGATCGACTCCAGGTTCGCCCCGTCGGCGAAGATCCGCGTGCGAAGTTGCTCAAGCATGACCAGGCGATGGTATCAGCCGTCCCTCACGGCGAGGAGGACCCGAACGGCGGCCGCGAGGTCCTCGACGCGGCCGTCGGGAGCCGCCGAACTGCTCCTCCGGTGGGCGCTCGCCGCGTGCTCGACGAGCAGCGTCCGACAGCCCGCCCGTTGGCCGGCGAGCACGTCGGTGTCGCTGTCCCCGACCATCCACGAGGCGGCGAGGTCGATGCCGAGCCGGGCCGCCGCGGCCAGGAGCATTCCGGGGGCAGGCTTGCGGCATGCACAGGTGACGGTCAGGGCGGGGTCGCTCCCCTCGGGATGATGGAGGCAGATCTCGGTGTCGTCGAAGAAGGCTCCGTCTGGCGCGAGGCGCGCCTCCACCTGCGCCTGGATGGCGAGGAGCTCCCCGGCGGTGGTCTTCTCCTTCGCGGCCGACGGCTGGTTGGTGACACAGACCACGAGGTAGCCCCCCTCGTGCAGGGCGTTGATCGCCGCTGCGGCGCCCGGGAGCAGGCGGAGCTCGCTCAGGTGGTTCGGGCTCTCGGGCAGGCCGCTCTGCGGGTCGGGCACGAGCGCGGTCACGAGGCCGTCGCGGTCGAGGAAGGCCGCCCGTGTCACGACGGGAGGCGACGGGCGATCACCGTGACGAGGGGAGGGAGGACGATCGGCTCGTCTTCTGTCGCCACGCCCGTCATCTCCTCGACGTACTCGCAGACCGCGCCCGCCCCGAAGCCGGCGGGCGCCTCGGCCCAGGCATCGAGGAGCTCGCACCCGGCCTGCACGACGAGGGCGGGGAGCAGGGCACCGACGTCACCGTGGCGGGCGTCGGGCATCGAGAAGGGGGCACCGCCGATCCTGCCGGCGGTCGTGATCGGCTCCTGCGCGACGACGTAGCCACCGGCGCGGACCGCGCCGACCATGCGGGTGAGCACGCGCAGCGGGTCGATCACGTGCAGCAGGAGGAAGCGGCAGAAGGCGAGGTCCACGGCTTCGGGGAGGAGCAGGTCCTCGCCTGCCTGGGTGATCGCGATGACCTGCGCGTCGCTCGCCCGTGCGGCGGTCGCCGCCACCTCATCTCGCGCCCGCGGGTCGCTGTCGACCGCGTAGACGCGGCCGCTGCCGCCGACCATCTCGGCGATCGCGACCGAGACGTCGCCGGCTCCGGCGCCCACGTCCACGCAGCGCCAGCCCTCACCGAGGCCGAGGCGGGTGAGCGCCGTCGAGAGCGGTCGCCGGTAGACGTCGTTGCGGAGCCCGAGCTCGGCCATCCGAAGACGCTACCGAACGGCAGCCGCGGGGCCGCGGTGACCGGGTGCGACTTCGGGCGTTGCCGCTAGCGTCGAGCCGTGCGCGTGACGATGCTCCTCTGCGATTCGGCCCAAGTGGCCGACGGCAAGCTCTACATCCTCGGCGGCGGCTGGAGCCTGATCGGCCCCGACCCGATGCCGACGGCGGTGGCGATGAAGATCGACGTCGACTGGAGCGAGGTGGACCACCCCCACCACTGGGAGCTCTACCTGCTCGACGAGGACGGACAGCCCGTACTCGCCGAGACCCCTGACGGGGCGCAGCCGATCGAGGTGCGTGGTGACTTCGAGGTCGCCCGCCCCGAGGCGGTGCCACCGGGGAGCCCCGTCGACGTGGCGCTGTCCCTCAACTTCGGGCCACTGCCCCTTGCACCCGGGGCCCGCTACACGTGGCGGCTCGCGATCAACGGGGAGTCAGACGAGAGTTGGTCGCTCGAGTTCTCCACGCGGCCCGTCCCGCCGGCCTGACGGCCGGCTCGCTCGAGCGGCGCCCGGCGGCGCCCTCCTTTGCTGAGGCGGTCACCGCCTGGTGGGCCGACGCGCGCACCGAGCGCGACCGGTACCCGTGGCGCGGCCGAAGCGACCCCTGGGGGATCCTCGTCTCTGAGGTGATGCTCACCCAGACCCAGGCGGCGCGCGTCGCGGCCCCCTTCGTCGGGTTCATGGAGGCCTTCCCGACCCCTGCAGCCTGCGCCGTGGCCGCCCCCGGGGACCTCCTCCGCGCATGGCAGGGCCTCGGCTACAACGGCCGGGCGCTGCGCCTCCACCGCTGCGCCGAGGTGATCGTCAACCGCCACGGCGGGGAGGTCCCCGAGGGGCTCGACCAGCTGCTCGCGCTCCCCGGCGTCGGTGCGTACGTCGCGCGGGCGCTCGCCGCGTTCGCCTTCGACACGAGCGTCGGGGTCGTCGACACCAACATCGGACGGGTGCTCGCGCGCGCCGTCGCCGGCAGTCGGCTCGGGCCACGTGCCGCCCAGGACCTCGCAGACTCGTTGGTGCCGGCGGCGGGCGGCCGGGACTGGAACCTCGCGCTCATGGATCTCGGGAGCCTGCTCTGCCGCAAGGCGGCACCACGCTGCTCGGAGTGCCCGGTCGCCGCCAGCGGGAGCTGCGCGTGGCGGGCGGCGGGCGGGGACGGCGATCCCGCCGTCGGCTCCGCCGCGGCCGGGCGCCGCCAGTCGGCGTTCGGCGGCTCGGACCGGCAGTACCGGGGTCGCATCGTCGCGATCGCCTGCGAGCGCGAGCTGTCCCGCGACGAGGTGGCACCGCTGATCGGCCTCGCGGCCGCTCCGGAGCGGGCGCTGCGCATCCTCGGGGATCTCGTCCGCGAGGGCTTCCTCGTCGAGCGCCCGGGCGGCGCCCTCACGCTCCCCTGAGCCGCGTTCCGGCCCCTAACGTGGGCCGGAGCCGATAGCCGGAGGGCACAGCGTGGCGCAGTTCGCGAGTTCAGAACAGATCGAAGGCGTCGTGCTGGTGAAGCCGGACGTCCACGTCGACGAGCGGGGGCGCTTCATCGAGACCTACCGCCGGTCGTGGTTCCCGCTCGGCCGCGAGATGGTCCAGAGCAACCGCGCCGACCGACAGTCCAGCTCGCTCGTCGGTCTGCACTACCACCTCCATCAGGCGGACTACTGGTACGTGACCGACGGTCTCGCCCAGGTCGTCCTCCACGACCTGCGGATCGGTTCCCCGACCGAAGGCTCGACGGCCTCCTACGAGCTCGGCGGCGAGGATGAGCCGGGACTGTTCATCCCACCCGGCGTCGCGCACGGCTTCCTCGCCCTCACCGACCTCACCCTCACCTACCTGGTCGACGGCTACTACAACCCGAACGACGAGCTCGGCGTCGCGTGGGACGACCCGGAGGTGGCCGCGAGCTGGGACGTCGCGGCGCCGGTGCTCTCCAAGCGCGATCTCGGCAACGTCCGCAAGGCCGAGCTGCCGGAGTGGCTGCGCCCCCGCTACGGCCTTCGCACCTGACCGCGTTCCCCGGTTGCGAAGGGTGCGATTGAATGGTGCGGTGGATGTCTCTGTGAGGCCCGCACCGACGTGATCGCCGTCATCGCAGGCGCCTTCGCACTGGTGCTCGTGATCGCCGCCTGGGCCCGCTTCGCGGCGGGCCGTTCCGAGCGGCAATCGGTGGCCACCTACGAGCACGCCCTCGGGGTGCTCGGCGGAGTCGCGCGTCGCGGGAAGGCCCCCGCCTCCGTGCGTGCGCCGACCGACGACGAGCTCGCCCGGCCGCACGTCGAGCCCGCCGAGGCCTTCCCCGTGCGCCCCTTGCAGCGGGCGGAGGTGCCCCCGCCGCAGGTCCGACTCGAGCCGCCCGTCCCGCCGCAGCCACCCACCTCCCAGCCGGCCTCGGGCGCCCGCACCCGCAGGCCCGTCCGCGACGCCCCTGCCGCCGCGGCCGACGGCCCCGCCGCCGAGACCGAGACGCCGCCACCCGCCCGTCGCCGTGCCCCCTCGCGCGCAGCGGCGGCGCCGCCGCCCGAAGTGGTGGTGGCCTTCGACGACCTCGACGAGACGCCGCCACCGACCCGCCGCCGCGCCCCCTGGCGTGCCGAAGCAACCCCCCCGCCCGAAGTGGTCGTGGCCTTCGACGACCTCGAGGAGACGCCGCTACCCACGCGCCCGCCGCGGTCCGTGCGCCGCCTCGCCCGTACACCACACGTCGCGCGGCGCCGCGCGGTGACCGGGGTGGCTGCGGCCGTGGCGCTCGGTGCCCTCGGTGTCGGTGGCTGGCGGCTGGCCTCCTCGTCGCATCCCGACGCCGCGCCGCCCGCGACGCCTGCGCCATCTCATCCCGCGAAGGCCGCCCGCCACCACGCCGCCCACCACCACGCGGCGACCGTGCCGGCGCCGACGACGCTCCAGCCGGACTCGGTGTCGGCCACCCTCGTGAGCTACACGGTCCCCGAGAGCTCGTACACGATCACCTTCACGACGACCGGGCGGTGCTGGATCGGCACCCAGCATCAGGTGAGCAACACCAGCTGGGACTGGGAGGAGACCGTTCCGGCCGCGGCGAGCGCCGCGGACACCACCCAGGGCACCGTCTTCATCGAGATCGGGGCGCCAGCACAGGTCAGCACGATCAACGTGAACGGCGTTCCGCTCGCCCTTCCACCGCACCGCACCGGCGCCTACCGAGTCGTCCTCACCCCGCAGGCGCCGGCGGCCACCTGACCTTCAGCGGGGGCGGTGCTGCTCCTCGACCAGCGCGTCGAGGGCGGCGCGCATCGCCTCTGTGGTGTTGCGCTCGTTCTTCCACCCGAGGCCGCGGATCCGGGAGGTGTCGAGGCGCACCACCGGGACGTCGCCCTTCCAGCCGCGGCTGCCGCCGCTGAAGCGGTACTCGACGTCGTCGGGGCGCAGCCCGACGGCCTCGACGGCGAGGTCGGCGATCTCGCGGACGGTGAGGTAGTCCTCGGTCGCGACGTTGAAGACCCGCACCGGCGGCTCGGGCTGGGCCACCGCGAGGAGCACCGCCTCGAGGACGTCGCTCACGTGGATGTAGGACTTGGACTGCCGGCCGTCGCCGAGCACGTCGAGGTGCAAAGGCTCGGCGAGCAGCTTCCTGACGAAGTCGAGGCCCACCCCGTGGGACTGGCGAGGGCCGATGACGTTGCCGAAGCGGAAGATCCTCCCGGTCATCCCGAACATGTGGCAGTAGGCCGAGATGAGCACCTCGCCGGCGAGCTTGCTCGCCCCGTAGGTGGAGACAGGGAGCAGGCCCCCGCGGTCCTCTTCCGCCGGGACCTCCCCGAGGTCGCCGTAGACGCCGCTCCCCGAGGCGTAGACGATCCGCCCCACCCCCGCCTGGCGCATCGCCTCGAGGACCCGGTGGGTGAGCAGCGTGCCCTCGTCGAAGTCGATCGCCGGGTTGGCCATCGCCGCCGCGATGTCGGGGTTGGAGGCGAGGTGGATCGCCGAGTCGTGGCCCTCCATCGCCTCGCGCAGCGCCGACCCGTGAGCGACCTCGCCGCGCACCACGACGAGGCGGGGGTCGCTCTCGTGGGCGGCGAGGTTCGACTCGAGGCCCGAGGAGAAGTTGTCGTACACGGTGACCTGCTCGGTCGTCTCGGCGGCCAGCAGCCGGTCGACGAAGTGGCCCCCGATGAAGCCCGCCCCGCCGACGACGACGACCTTCCGGATCGCCGCCCGCGCGGGCGGCGATCCGCTCAACGCAGCGACTCCCACCTCGTCGGCACGCGGGCGAGGGCTGGATGGCTGACGAGCAGGTGCCAGATCACCGCGCAGAGCCCTTCGGTGTGCGGGGTGATGTGGTCGGGGTAGAGCGGCGGGAGGAGGACACAAGCCTCGGAGACGGTCGCGGTGTAGCCGCCGTCGCGTCCGACGATGCCGTAGATGGCCGCGCCCCGTTCGCGGGCGAGCTCGAGCGCCTTCACGAGGTTCGCGGAGACGCCCCGCTCCCGGTCGCCGCCGCCCACCGAGAACACGAGCACCCCGTCGTCCTCGCGCAGGTGCGACCCGTCGAGCCACTCGGAGAACGTCGTCTCCCAGCCCTCGTCGTTGGCCCTCGCGGTGAGCTCGGAGACGTTGTCGGTCGGCGTGTAAGCCTCGAAGCCGCAGATCTTCCGGAAGTCGTTGACGGCGTGCGAGGCGTGGCCGGCGGAGCCGCCGACGCCGAGGATGAAGAGCCTGCCGCCCCGCTCGCGCACGGCGGCGAGGCCCGTCGCGCAACGCTCGATCGCCCCGGTGTCCACCGCCTTCAGGACCTCGGCGCTCTCCGCGAGGAACTGGTCGGCAAAGCTCACTGCGGCTCCTTGTCCTGGGGCGGTCGTCGTGATCGCGTCCGGCCAGCATAGGCAGGGTCGTCCTCCGTGCTCGTGCGGTGAAGGCTTCCGCGCGGCGCGCAGCGGGCGCTGCGCCGAGTGCAGGTAAAATTGCCCCGCGGGCCCCTGTGCTACCCCGGAGGGTTGCGTGGAGCGCGTGGCCAAAGGAGCAGCGCCGTGCCGATGCGCGAGGAGTGCAAGCACTACCAGTCCCGGACCTACGCCTCGGGCGAGGTGGCGCGCCTGTGCGTGCTCGACCTCGCGCCCGAGGCGCCCTGGCGCTGCCCCGCGGACTGCCCCCGCTACGAGCGCCGCCTCGCCGACGCGGGATGGACGCACGGCTCGCTCGTGGAGCCGGCGGTCGAGGACGAGCCCGACGAGGCACCCGAGGAGATCGCCTCGCTGCTCGACGCCGCCGAGGACATCGTGAACGCCGCCGGCCCGGAGATCCGCGCCGAGGTCGAAGCGGCGGAGCACCGCCGCGAGAGCGGCTGGCGGAGAATGTTCAGGCGACGGGGCCGCTGAGCGCACCCGTCGCGGCGGGGCCCGGCTGCCTGCTCAGAGCTGGATGACGGGGCAGGTGAGGGTGCGGGTGATCCCCTCGATCTGCTGCACCCTGCCGACGACCATCCGCCCGAGGTCGTCGACGGTGATCGCCTCGGCCTCCGCGATCACGTCGTAGGGCCCGGTGACGTCCGAGGCGTTCACCACTCCCGGGACCTGTCGGATCCGACGGGCGACGTCGGCCGCGGCACCGAGTTCGGTCTTGATGAGCACGAAGGCACGAACCGTCATCTCGACTCCCGGTTGTAATGAATCGGAAAGGTAGCGAGCGCGTCCGCAAAGGGCGAATCGTCGGCACCGCCCCCCCCGCCCCCGTACCATCGGCGATGGTGGATCGCGCGCCGTTCCGTCGGGGGACCGAGGTGGCGCGCGCGGCGTTGCTCGCGCTGCTCGATCAGCGCCGCCCCTTCGGGCGCCTCGCGGTGGTGCACAGCCTGCAGGCGGCAGGGACCGGGCTGATCACCATCTCGCTCGCCGGCTCGCTCTTCTTCTCGATCTCGCCCGACGCGGCGAAGGGCAAGGTCCTCCTCTACCTCTTGCTCACGATCGCGCCCTTCGCGCTCGCCGGGCCGGCGCTCAGCCCCCTGCTCGACCGCGGCCGGCGCGCGCGGCGCGCGAGCGTCGCGATCGCGAGCGCCCTCTCGGCCCTTGCCTGCCTGGCGATGGCACGCAACATCCACGACCTGCTGCTCTTCCCCGAGGCCTTCGTGGTGCTCGTCCTCGGGAAGCTCTATTTGGTCGCCCGCGCCGCACTCGTCCCCGAGGTCGTCCTCGAGGGCGACGACCTCGCGAACGCGAACGCGAAGCTCGCCGTGCTCGCGTCGCTCGCCAGCTTCGCGGTGCTGCCCCTCGGGATCGCACTGCTGAAGATCGGAGCCGCCTGGGGGTTGCGCCTCGCGGCGGTCCTCTTCGTCGCCGGCACGGTCGCGTCGCTGCGGCTGCCCCGCCCGCGCGCTGACGCCGAGGTGCCCGCCCCGCCCGCCGCGCCAGCACCGGCGGGCGAGCGGGCGGCGCAGCGCCGTGCGCGCCTCTCGGGGGTGCTCGCGATGGCGAACGCGATGACCGTGATCCGCGCCACCCTCGGCTTTTCGACCTTCTTCCTCGCCTTCGCGCTGCGGCGGGCGCATGCGGGCGCGCTGTGGTTCGGCCTGCTCCTCGTCGCGAGCGGCGTCGGCTCGCTCGTCGGCTCGCTCGGGGTGCCCTTCCTTCGCCGTCGCCTCGACGAGCGCCAGATCGTGCTCTGCGCGCTCGGGGCCCTCGTGGCCGGGAGCCTCGCCGCGGGGATCGCCGGCGACCTCGGCGCGCAGGCGTTCCTCGCCCTCGTCGCCGGCGTCGCGCCGACGACGGCGAAACCGGCGCTCGACTCGATCCTGCAGCGGGCCGTCCCCCCGGCCCAGCTCGGAAGGACCTTCGGCCGGCTGGAGACGCGACTGCAGCTCGCCTGGGTGCTCGCCGCGGTGATCGCGGTGCTCATCCCCTTCCCGGTGCGCGTCGGGGACGGCGTCGTCGCCGCGGCGAGCCTGCTCGCGCTGCTCTCCCTCGTCTCGGGCGCGGCGACGCGTCGCAGCCCCAGCCCCTCGCCGGTGCGCGAGGGCTGATCCTTTACCGGCGGGCGTTAGTTGGCGCGCAGCCGGTCGTCGAGCTCCTCGAGCTCGTCGCGCAGCTGCGTCGGCATCCGCTCGCCGAAGCGGTCGTAGTACTCCCCGATCGCAGGGAGCTCGGCCAGCCACTGCTCGACGTCGACCCGCAGCAGCTCGGTGAGGTCGTCCGAGGAGACGTCGAGGCCCTCGACGTTGATCGCACCGGGAGCCGGCAGCAGGCCGATCGCCGACTTCTGCGCCTCGGCGCGGCCGGCGCAGCGGTCGAAGATCCACTCGAGGACGCGCGAGTTGTCGCCGAAGCCGGGCCACAGGTAGCGGCCGTCCTCGCTCTTTCGGAACCAGTTCACGTAGAAGATGCGGGGCAGCTTCTCCGCGTCGACCTTCTCGCCGACCTCGAGCCAGTGCGACCAGTAGTCGGCCATGTTGTAGCCGCAGAAGGGGAGCATCGCGAAGGGGTCGCGGCGGAGCTTGCCGACCTCGCCTGAGGCGGCGGCCGTCGTCTCGGAGGCCATGATCGAGCCGAGGAAGACACCGTGCTGCCAGTCGAAGGCCTCGTGCACGAGGGGGACGACGCTGCCGCGGCGGCCGCCGAAGAGGATCGCCGAGATCGGCACCCCCTCGGGGTCGTCCCACTCGGGGGCGATCGCCGGATCCTGGCTCGCCGAGACCGTGAAGCGGGAGTTCGGGTGCGCCGCGGGGGTGCCCGACGCGGGCGTCCAGTCCTCGCCCTTCCAGTTGGTGAGGTGTGCCGGAGCCTCCTTGGTGAGGCCCTCCCACCAGATGTCACCGTCGTCGGTGAGGGCGGTGTTGGTGAAGATCGTGTTCGCCCCGAGCGTGAGGAGGGCGTTGGGGTTCGTCTCGGAGTTGGTGCCGGGTGCCACGCCGAAGAAGCCGGCCTCTGGATTGATCGCCCGCAGCGTGCCGTCGGGGGCGATCTTCATCCAGCAGATGTCGTCGCCGATCGTCTCGACCTTCCAGCCGGGCATCGTCGGGACGAGCATCGCGAGGTTGGTCTTGCCGCAGGCAGACGGGAAGGCGCCGGTGATGTAGCGGACCTCGCCGACGGGGGAGGTGAGCTTCAGGATCAGCATGTGCTCCGCGAGCCAGCCCTCATCGCGGGCGATCGCGGAGGCGATGCGCAGCGCCAGACACTTCTTCCCGAGGAGGGCGTTGCCGCCGTAGCCAGAGCCGTAGGACCAGATCTCGCGCGTGTCGGGGAAGTGCGAGATGTAGATGTGCTCCGGGTCACAGGGCCAGGGCACGTCGGCAGCGCCCGCCTCGAGGGGGGCGCCGACCGAGTGCAGGCAGCGGACGAACTCGCCGTCGGCGCCGATCGCATCGAGGGCGGCGTCGCCCATCCGCGTCATGATCCGCAGGCTCGCCGCGACGTAGGGGGAGTCGGTGAGCTGCACGCCGAGCTTCGCGATCGGGGAGCCGATCGGCCCCATCGAGAAGGGCACGACGTACATCGTGCGCCCCTTCATCGACCCGGCGAAGAGCTCCTCCAGGGTCGTGCGCATCTCGATCGGCGCGACCCAGTTGTTGGTCGGGCCGGCGTCCACCTCGCGCTCGGAGCAGATGAAGGTGCGCGCCTCGACGCGGGCGACGTCGCGGACGTCGGAGTGCGCCCAGTAGCTGTGCGGCCGCTTGGCGTCTGAGAGCTCGGTGAAGGTGCCGTTCGCGACGAGCAGCGCGCAGAGTCGCTCGTACTCCTCGCGCGACCCATCACACCAGTGGATGCGGTCGGGCTTGGCGAGTGCTTCGAACTCCTCCACCCACTCGAGAAGTTTGCGATGGCTAGTCGGGGCCAAGTGATGTTCCTTTCCCACCAACGGGGCAGCCCGCCCGACACACGCGTGTCATCTGCCAGCTTCGATAATTCATCCGCCCGATACCACGGGGAGGAGCATCAGACACGCTAACGCGCGACAACTGCGCCGGGCACGCCCGACGGCGTCGTTGGTAGCGTCCGCGCGTGTCCGGGGTCCCCACGAGCGGCGACGAGCGCACCGTGCTCGAGCGCCTCGCGACGCTGCTCGGCCCGCCACCGGCGGGGGAGGTGTGGGCGGGCGACGACGCCGCGGTGGTCGAGAACCCGCCCGGCCACCTGCTCTTCTCCACCGACGCGCTCGTCGAGGGCGTGCACTTCACGCGCGCCCTCTCCTCGCTCGAGGACATCGGGTGGAAGGCGCTCGCCTGCAACCTCTCGGACCTCGCGGCGATGGGCGGCCGCCCGCTCGCGGCGGTCGTCGCCCTTTGCGGCGCCGCGGCAGCGGACCTCGACGGCATCTACCGCGGGGTGACCGGCGCCGCCGAGCGCTACGGCTGCGCCGTCGTCGGTGGGGACCTCTCCGACGCCGAGGAGATGGTCGTCACGGTCGCCGTGCTCGGCACGACCGACGGCCGTCCACCGGTGCTGCGCAGCGGCGGGCGCCCCGGCGACCGGCTCTTCGTAACCGGGCCGCTCGGCAGCTCGGCCGCGGGGCTGCGACTGCTGCGCGCAGGCGAGGGGGAGTCGAACGAGGCGGTCCGCCGCCACCGGCGGCCGCTCCCGCGCCTCGGCGAGGGTACGGCGGCCGCCGAGCTCGGGGCGAGCGCGATGCTCGACCTCTCCGACGGGTTGAGCCTCGATCTCGACCGCCTCGCGCGGGCGAGCGGCGTCGGGGTCGAGCTCATCACCGTGCCGGTCGCGGCCGGGGCCAGCGAGGAGGAGGCGCTCGGGGGCGGCGAGGACTACGAGCTGCTCTTCAGCCTGCCGCCCGGCCGCGAGGCCGCCGGGCTGTTCGCAGCGCGCGGGCTGGCGACGCCGATCGAGATCGGGGTGCTCGTAGGGGACCGTGACCGGCGGACGCTGCGCGGCGCCCCGCTCCCGTTGCTCGGCTATCTGCACCGCCTCTCGGGCGGGCGCCCCGAAGGGGAGTGAGGCCGCTCAGCCCTTCGCGGCGAGGACGAAGCGGCGCAGCGGCGGCTTGGTGACCTTGCCGGCGCGGATGCAGGAGGTGCAGACGTCGATCCGTCGGGAGGTGCCGTTCACGAGCGCCCGCACGCGCTGGATGTTGGGGTTCCAGCGGCGCTTGGTCCGACGGTGGGAGTGGGAGACGTTCATCCCGAAGCTCGGGTGCTTCCCGCAGATCTCACAAACGGCTGCCACGACGACGACCCACCTCTACAGAACGGGGGACGGGCGCCGCGCCTGACGCGAACGGGCCCGGGGAACGGCCAGTGACATTACCATCCCCCGCCGTGGGGGCCGATCGCGCACTTGTCGTCCGGTGGCACGGCCTCGCCGTTGGCTATGCCGGCTGAGCCGCTCGCGGCGACTGCGCTCGCCACCGTGATGACGGCCTTCCGGGACGCCCTCCGGCGCCACCAGCACGAGATCAACCGGCTGAACGTCTTCCCCGTGCCCGACGGCGACACCGGGACGAACATGACGCTCACCCTCGACTCGGTGCTCGAGGAGATCGGCCGCCTCGACGAGGCCGGCCTCGCCGACCCGGCCGCCGTCGGCGCCGCGATCTCGAAGGGCTCGCTGATGGGCGCGCGGGGGAACTCGGGGGTGATCCTCTGTCAGATCCTCCGGGGCCTCGCCTCCTCCGCCGCACAGGCCCGGGCGCTCGGTGCCGACGAGCTGCGCTCGGCGCTCACCTGTGCCGCCGCGGCCGCCCGCGCCGCGGTGCTCCGTCCGGTCGAGGGCACGATCCTGAGCGTCTGCGACGCCGCCGCCGCGGCGGCGGAGAAGTCCGAGGAGGACGACGTCGCGGTGCTGCTCGCCGAGGTGCGCGTCGCCGCGCGCGACGCCCTCTGGGCGACACCGACCCAGCTCAGCGTGCTCGCCGAGGCCGGGGTCGTCGACGCCGGGGGCGCCGGGCTGCTGCTGCTCTTCGACGCGCTCCTCGAGGTCGCGGCCGGCGTGGCGGCCCCCGCGGAGCTCGACCTCCCCGCGACGGTGCTCGCGCTGCTCGCCGGCGCGCCGCACGAACAGGAGGCGGCGCCGCAGGGCGCCCTCGCGGGGCTCACCTATGAGGTGATGTACCTCCTCGACTCCGACGACGAGCGGATGGCACCGTTCAAGGAGCGCTGGGCCGCGATCGGCGATTCGATCGTCGTCGTCGGCGGCGACGGGCTGTGGAACTGCCACATCCACACCGACGACATCGGGGCGGCGATCGAGGCGGGGATCGAGGCGGGGCGCCCCCGCGAGATCCGCGTCACGGACCTGCAGCACCAGGTCGAGGAGGAGGCGTGGGTGCGCGCCGTGCCGTCGGCCGGCGCCGTCGGGAGCGGGCGGCCGCTCACCTCGGTGGTCGCCGTCGCGACCGGCCCCGGCGTGCAGCGCATCTTCTCCTCGCTCGGCGTCGACCGCCTCGTCGCCGGCGGGCAGTCGATGAACCCCTCGACAGCGGAGATCCTCGCCGCGGCCGAGGCCGCGCCGGGAGCCCAGGTCGTGGTGCTCCCGAACAACTCGAACATCTTCCCCGTCGCGGAGCAGGTCTGCCTGATCGCGAGCAAGCCGGTCTTCGTGGTGCCGACCAAGGGGATCCAGGAGGGCTTCGCCGCGCTCTTGGCCTACGACCCCGCCGCCTCGGGGGAGGACAACGCGCGCCTCATGCTCGAGGCCACCACCCAGGTGATGGCCGGGGAGGTGACCCGCGCGGTGCGCGCCGCGCGCACGGCCGTCGGACCGGTGAACGCGGGTGACTGGATCGGCCTCTCCCGCCAGGGGATCGAGGCCGTCGGCGGCCGTCTCGCCGACGCCGCCCTCTCGCTCCTTGAGATCCTCGTCTCTCCGGGTTGCGAGATCGTCACGCTCATCGCCGGCGACGAGGCGCCCGAGGAGGAGCTCGACGAGATCGAGCGCGTCCTCAAGGCCAAGTATCCCGACCTCGCCGTCGAGCACCTGGAGGGCGGGCAACCGCTCTACCCGCTGCTCATCTCGGTGGAGTGAGCCAGGCGACGCCGGCCCCCCCGGCGACGGGCGGCCGCAGGCTGAAGCAGCTCGCGCAGATCGAGGTGGGTGAGCTGCGTGGCGTCGGCCCCCGCAAGACAGCGGCGCTCGCCGCGATGGGCATCGAGAGCGTCCTCGACCTCCTCATGCACTACCCGCGGCGCTACGCCGACCGGACGAACTGCCAGGCGATCGCCGCGGTGCGCGTCGGCGAGGAGGCGGTCGTCTCGGCCGAGGTCCGCCGGGTGAGCACCCGCCGGCCGCGCAACCGGCGGGCGATCGTCGAGCTCACCGTCGACGACGGCACCGGCAACCTCACCGTGAGCTTCTTCAACCAGCCGTGGCGGGCCCGCCAGCTGAGCGAGGGGGCGCACGTCGTCGTCTTCGGCCGCGTCGACGAGTACCACGGCCACCTGCAGATGGTGAACCCGCTCGTCGACCTCGTCGGCGACCGCACCGGCCGCATCGTCCCGATCTACCGGCAGTCCCAGAAGGCGGGGATCACCTCCGCCGAGCTCACCGAGTACGTCGCCGAGGCACTCGAGCGGGCGCGCACCTTCGCCGACCCCCTCGACGGCCCGCTCCTCGAGGGCCTGCGGCTCGTCTCGCGCACGACGGCGCTGCGTGCGATCCACGCACCCGACGACGACGAGGAGCGCTTCGCCGCGAGGCGCCGCCTCGCCTTCGACGAGCTGCTCCGCCTGCAGCTCTCGCTCGTGCTGCGCAAGCGCGCCGCCGCCGAGGCGGCGCGCGGCATCACGCACCTCCTCGCCCCGGCTGAGGGCCCGGGCCTCGTGGCGGGGTTCATCGAGGGCCTGCCCTTCGCCCTCACCGGCGCGCAGCGGCGGGTCATCGAGGAGATCGCCGCCGACCTCGGGAGCCCGCTCCCGATGCACCGCCTGCTGCAGGGCGACGTCGGCTCGGGCAAGACCGTGGTCGCGCTCGCCGCCCTCCTCTACGCGGTGCAGGGGGGGCACCAGGGGGCCCTGATGGTGCCGACCGAGGTTCTCGCCGAGCAGCACTACCTCGCCGCCCGCCGCCTCCTCTCCGGCCTCGAGGTCGACGACGCCGGCCGCCTCGGGGGGCGCCGCCCGGTGGTCGCGGCGCTCCTCACGAGCCGCACGACGACCGCCGAACGGCGGCGGCTGCTCACCCGCCTCGTACGCGGCGAGGTCGACGTCCTCGTCGGGACGCACGCGCTGCTCACCGAGGACGTGCGTTTCTCCTCCCTCGGCGTCGTCGTCATCGACGAGCAGCACCGCTTCGGCGTCGACCAGCGCGCGGCCCTGCGCGAGAAGGGCTCCGCCCGCGAGGCCGAGGGGCGCGACCCGGACGTCCTCGTGATGACCGCGACCCCGATCCCGCGCACCGCGGCGATGACGGTCTACGGCGACCTCGACTACAGCGTCCTCGACGAGCTGCCGCCCTCGCGCACGCCGGTGCAGACGCGCTGGGTCGCGGAGGAGGGAGAGGCGGTCGCCGCGGTGTGGGAGCGCGTGCGGGCCGAGCTCGCCGCGGGGCGGCAGGCCTACGTCGTCTGCTCGCGGGTCCACCAGGGTGTCGACGACGACGAGGGGGCCGGCGAGGGCCTCCTCTACGAGGACGAGGAGGGCGAGGGCCAGCTCTTCCGCGCCGAGGAGCAGTCCGGCCGGCCGCCGCCGCGCGCCGCGATCGAGGAGCACCTCCGCCTCGCCGAGGGCGAGCTCGCCGGCTTCAGCGTCGGCCTGCTGCACGGCCAGCTCCCCTCGCGCGAAAAGGACCGCGTGATGGCCTCCTTCCGCGACGGCCTCACCCAGGTGCTCGTCGCCACCACGGTGATCGAGGTCGGCGTCGACGTCGCCAACGCCACGGTGATGGTCATCGAGGACGCCGACCGCTTCGGCATCGCCCAGCTCCACCAGCTGCGCGGCAGGGTGGGGCGCGGCGCGCACGCCTCGGTCTGCTACCTGCTCGCGAGCGAGGTGAACGAGGAGGCCGCCCGTCGCCTCGACGCCCTCGCGCGCCTCGCCGACGGCTTCGAGCTCGCCGAGGTCGACCTCGAGCTGCGCGGCGAGGGGACGGTGCTCGGCGCCCGCCAGAAGGGGCGGAGCGACCTGCGCCTCGCCTCGCTGCGCCGCGACCGGGCGCTCATCACGACGGCGAGGCAGGTGGCGACGGAGGTGATCGACGCCGACCCCGCGCTCGCCTCGCACCCGCTGCTCGCCGAGGAGCTCGAGCTGTTCATCGGCGAGGGCGCGGCCGAGTACCTCGAGCGGAGCTGAGTGCGGGTCATCGGGGGGACGGCGCGCGGGCGGCCGCTCACGGCGCCGAAGAGCGCGACGCTGCGGCCGACGGCGGACCGCGTGCGGGAGGCGATCTTCGACGTCCTCGGCAGTCTCGGGGTCGTCGACGGCGCGGAGGTCGTCGATCTCTTCGCCGGGACGGGCGCGCTCGGCATCGAGGCGCTCTCGCGCGGCGCGGCGCGCGCCACCTTCGTCGAGCGCGAGCGTCGCCACGCCGAGGCGATCGTCGCCAACCTCACCGCCACGGGGCTCGCCGAGCGGCCGCACGAGGTCGTCACCCGCGAGGTCCTCGGCTACCTCGCGCACAGCCGGCCCGCCTGCTCGCTCTGCTTCGCCGACCCCCCGTACGGCTTCGCCGACTGGGCGGCGCTGCTCGACGTGCTCCCCGGTGAGCTCGTCGTGCTCGAGTCCTCGGCGCCGATCGAGCTCGGTCCCGCCCATGAGCTCCATCGCGTCTACCGCTACGGCACTACGCTCGTCACCGTGGCACGGCGGACCGCCCACGGGGCGAGTGGGGGTGGCGTGCTCGGGTGACGAGCGCGATCTTTCCGGGTTCCTTCGACCCCTTCCACAACGGCCACTACGAGATCGTCGAGCGGGCGCACCGCGTCTTTGACCGCGTCGTCGTCGCCGTCCTGCAGAACTCGGCCAAGGGCGACCCCCTCTTCGCCCCGAAGGAGCGTGAGGAGATCATCGCCACGTGTCTGGCAGGATTCCCCAACGTCGAGGTGGTCTCGATGTCGACGCTCGTCGTCGACGTCGCTCGCACGGTGGGCGCGGACGTGATCGTCCGCGGGCTGCGTGCGGTGTCGGATTTCGAGAACGAGCTGCAGATGGCACAGATGAACCACGAGCTCTCCGGGATCGAGACGCTCTTCGTCCCGACCGGGGCGACCTACTCCTTCATCTCCTCGCGCCTCGTGCGCGAGGTGGCGAGCCTCGGGGGCGACGTCACGCGCTTCGTCCCCCCCGCCGTCGCGCTGGCGATGTCCGGGCGCTTCGGTGACTGACTTCCCGCCCGAGGAGGGCGAGCTCCGCACCGAGGGCCCCGACGACGTCGAGGGCCTCCTCGACGAGCTCTTCGACGTCATCGAGAGGGCGAAGTCGATGCCCCTCAGCTCCTCCGCGATCATCAGCCGCGACGACGTCCTCGAGCTCGCCGACCGCGCCCGCCGGGCACTGCCGGGCGAGCTGCTCGCGGCGCGGCGGATGCTGCGCGAGCTCGACGACCTGCGCCGCCGCGCCCAGCAGGAGTCCGACGAGCTGCTCGACGAGGCGCGGGCGCAGGCCGCGAACCTCGTGCAGCGCACCGAGGTCGTCCGTCAGGCCCGCCACCACGCCGAGCGGATCGTCCTCGACGCCGAGGCAGAGGCCCGGCGGGTCCGCCACGACGCCGACGACTACGTCGACCGCAAGCTCGCCGCCTTTGAGATCGTCCTCGACCGCACGATCCGCACCGTGCAGGCCGGCCGCGAGCGCCTCGGCGTGGCGCCGCCGATCCCGGGCGGCGAGCGGGAGGCCGAGAGCGACGAGGGCGAGGCGGGCGGCGAGATCTCGCCGTTCGACCAGGACCAGCTGTAGTGGCGCTCCCTGCGATGTCGGCGGGGAGGGTGCCGGGCGGGGTGCGCCGCCGGTGAGCCGATGGCGGCCGCCGAAGGCGCACGAGCCCTTCGTCGTCGAGGTCGCCGCGCTGCGGCGCGAGCCCGGCAGCGCCCGCAGGGTCTCGTTGGCCGGGCCGATGACCGGCCTCGGGGTGCCGACGAGCACCGTCGCCGAGGGCGAGCCGGTCTGCATCGACGCGCTCCTCGAGTCGGTGAGCGAGGGGATCCTCGTCACCGGGGTGGTGCGGGCGCGCTGGGAGGGGGAGTGCCGGCGCTGCCTCGAGCGCGCCACCGGCCCGCTCGAGGTGGAGGTCCGCGAGCTCTGCGTCGAGGAGCCCGACGACGAGGAGACGACCTACCGCCTCGACGGCGACCTGCTCGACCTGGCGCCGCTCGTCCACGACGCGTGTATCCTCGAGCTGCCGCTCGCGCCCCTCTGCTCGGAGGAGTGCCTCGGGATCTGTGCCGAGTGCGGCGCCAACCGCAACGCTGAAGCGTGCGCCTGCGTGGCGCCCGTCGACCCGCGTTGGGGGGCGCTCGCCGCTCTCGGCGAGAGCGAGCGACCAGAGGAGAAGAAGTAGCGAGATGGCCGTCCCGAAGAAGAAGACGTCAAAGGCAAAGAGCCGCAGTCGGCGCGCCTCGAACTGGGTGCTGCGGGCGCCCGCTCGCAGCAACTGCCCGCAGTGCGGCAACGCCAAGGTTCCGCACGTCGTCTGCCCGCACTGCGGCTGGTACAAGGGCCGCCAGGCCGTCGAGGTCGACTGACGCTCCCCGTCGCGCTCGACGCAATGGGGGGCGACAAGGCCCCCGCCGAGATCGTGAAGGGCGCCCTCCGGGCGCACCAGGAGTTCGGCATCCCCGTCCTGCTCGTCGGGCCGGACGACGGCTCCCTCGGTGACCTCGGCCCCCTCCCCCTCCTCGCCGCCAGCGAGGCGATCGCGATGGACGAGGACCCGGCGCGCGCGGTGCGTACCAAGAAGGACAGCTCGCTCGTGCGCGCCGCCGAGGCGGTGCGCGACGGCCAGGCGAGCGCGATGGTCTCCGCCGGCAACACCGGCGCGGCGATGGCGGCCGCGCTCTTCCGGATGGGACGCATCGCCGGCGTCGCCCGGCCGGCGATCGCCACCCCCCTCCCGGTGCCCGGGGGCACGCCGACCGTGCTCATCGACGCCGGGGCGAACGCCGAGTGCCAGCCGGAGTGGCTCGTGCAGTTCGCGCAGATGGCCTCCGCCTTCGTCACCCGCCGCTACGGCAACCCGGACCCCTCCGTCGCCCTGTTGTCGATCGGCGAGGAGGACTCCAAGGGCAACACCCTCGTGAAGGAGGCGCACGCGCTCTTCGCGAAGGGGGTCGGGGTGCGCTTCATCGGCAACGTCGAGGGGCGCGACCTCTTGCAAGGGGTCGCCGACATCGTCGTCACCGACGGCTTCACCGGGAACGTCGCCCTGAAGACCCTGGAAGGGGCCTCGAAGACCTTCATGGGGATCCTCCTCACCGTGATCGGCTCGACCGAGGAGACCCGCGCCGCCGGCGACGTGCTGATCCCTGCGCTGCTGCCCTATGCGGCGAACATCGACCCCGAGGAGACGGGTGGGGCGATGCTCCTCGGCGTCGACGGCGTCTGCATCATCAGCCACGGCAGCTCCTCGGAGCGGGCGATCGTGAACGCGGTGCGCGTCGCGCACGACATGGCCGAAGGCGACCTCGTCGGGAGGGTCCGGGAGGCGGTCTCCCGGTAACATCGCTCCGCCGAGAGGCGCGAGCAGATGAGGAGTCGCAGGTGGCGGAGAGTGCTGCAGGGCAGATCAGCCGGGACGAGGTGCTCGACCTCGTGCGCACCCAGCTCGCCGAGATCCTCGAGATCGAGCCGGCGGGGATCGCCGAGACGGCCTCGTTCGCCGAGGACCTGAACGCCGACTCGCTCGCGCTCATCGAGCTCGTCGAGGCGCTCGAACAGGAGTTGCGCGAAAAGGTCGAGGGCTTCCGGATCGACGACGAGGACCTCGAGGACCTGCGGACCGTGCGCGACGCCGTCGACTACGTGACGGCGAAGCTCGAGGTCGCCTGAGCGAGGCCTCCGGCGGCGGCGACCCCGCCGCTGCCGTCCGAGAGCGCGGCGGCGCCACCGTGCAGGAGACGGCCGAGGCCGCGCTCGCCGCCCGCCTCTCGCCCTACCTCCGCGATCCCGGCCTCCTCCACCTCGCCCTCGCGCACCGCTCCTGGTGCGCCGAGCACCCCGGCGAGGAGTCCAACGAGCGCCTCGAGTTCCTCGGCGACGCCGTGCTCGGGGTGGTCGTCACCGAGCACCTCTACCGCGCCCTCTCGGCGCGCGCCGAGGGGGACATGGCGCGCATCCGCTCGGGGGTGGTGTCGACCGAGGCGCTGGCGCCCGTCGCCGCGGCCCTCGGGGTCGGCGAGGCGCTCCTCCTCGGGCGCGGGGAGGAGTCCTCGGGCGGAAGGGCCAAGGCCTCGCTCCTCGCCGACGCGCTCGAGGCGCTGATCGGCGCGGCCTACCTGGCCTCCGGCGCCGCCGCCGCCGAGGCGATGGTGGGGGACCTCCTCGGTGACCTCGTTCTGGCCGAGACCGCGCGGCGCGAGCTCGGCGACGCGAAGAACCGCCTCCAGGAGCTCGCCGCGCGGCTCTCGCTCCCCACGCCGGCCTACGAGACGACGGGGCGGGGTCCGGACCACGCGCGCTCGTTCCGCTCGGTCGTGACCGTCGGGGAGCACCTCGGCGAAGGAGAGGGGCGGAGCAAGAAGCTCGCCGAGCGCCTCGCCGCCGAGGCGCTCCTCGTCCGCCTCGCCGCACCGGGGAGGGGCGCCGCGGGGCCTCCCCGTGCCTGAGCTCCCCGAGGTCGAGACGGTCCGCCGCGGGATCGAGGGCACGCTCCTCGGGAGGAGGGTCGTCGCCGTCTCGGTGACCGGGCGCCGCTCGGTCCGGCGCCAGTCGGCACCGGAGTTCTGCGCCTCGCTCGAGGGGCGGGTCCTCGTCGGCGCGCGCCGGCGGGGGAAGTACCTCCTCGTCGACCTCGACGACGCGGCGGTGCTCGTCGTCCACCTGCGGATGAGCGGCCAGCTGCTGCACGCCCGCCCGGAGTCGCCGACGGTCGCGCACACCCACGTCGTCCTCGCCCTCGATGACGGCAGCGAGGTGCGCTTCAGCGACCCGCGGACCTTCGGCGAGCTCTTCGTCGCCCGCGAGCTCGACGGGCGGGACGCCCCCCTCGCCCTCGCCTCGATCGGGCGCGACCCCCTCGTGGACGGGGTCGACGAGGCCGAGCTGCGCCATCGCCTCGCCCACCGGCGGGTCGCCCTCAAGGCCTTCCTCCTCGACCAGCGCGAGCTCGCGGGGATCGGGAACATCTACGCCGACGAGATCTGCTTCGTCGCCCGCCTCTCGCCGCTCAGACGGAGCGACACCCTCACCCGCCTTGCGGTGCACCGCCTCGTCGCGGCGATCGACGAGGTCCTCACCGAGGCGGTCACCCTCGGTGGCTCGACGCTGCGCGACGCCCGCTACCGGGACCTCTTCGGTGGCACCGGCACCTTCCAGATCCGCCACGCGGTCTACGACCGCCTCGACGAGCCCTGCCTGCGCTGCTCGGGGACGATCCGCCGCGTGCGGGTCGCCGGGCGCTCCTCCTACTCCTGCCCGCGCTGCCAGCGCTGACCGTTCGCCGCTCCGGCCGGTCCCGCCCCCGCCAGGCCCGTCCCCTCACCCGCACCGGTAGAGTGCCCGGCTGACGGCGCCCTCTCCCCCCAGGTAGGCGATGGCCGAGCGATCGATCTTCATTGTCGGCAACTGCCAGGTGCGGCCGCTCGCGGACGCGCTGCGGATGCTGTTCCCGGGCGACCTCGTGATCGAGATCGCGAGCTGGGACTTCGACGAGGAGTACACCGCGAAGGCGACGGCCTACCTGCGCTCCCTCGACGTCCAGATCCGCATGCCGCTCGTCGACAGCCCCCTCAGCCAGGAGATGATCGGGGAGGCCCCCGGCCAGCAGCTGGTCGAGATCCCGTCCTTCACCTTCTCGGCCTTCCACCCCGACATGGTCTACGCACTCGCCGCCGACGGCGACCTCTTCCGCGGGGAGGCCGACTACCACTCGGCGATCGGGCTCTGGGCCTGGAAGCAGGGGGCGAGCGCCGAGCAGGCGAGCCAGCTCTTCCGCGACGACCTGCTCGTCGCCCTCGGCTACGACGAGTACTGGGACGTCTCGGTCGACGCGGCGCGCGAGACCTTCGAGGCCTCGGACCTCGACTTCGCCCCCTTCTGGGCGAACGTGCACCGAAGCGGCGTCTTCATGCACACCATCAACCACCCGAACCTCCTCGGGGTGGCGGCGTTCGCGAAGTCCATCGCGGCGCGCATCGGCGCCTCGACCGACGTCTGGGACTACCCCCTCACCCGCTACCTCACCGATTACTGCCCGAGCGCGGTGTGGCCCGTCTTCCCGCTCGTCGGCAGGCGCCTCGGGGTCCCGGGGGCGTGGCACTGGCGCCTCCAGGAGCGGCAGTACCTCTCGGTCGCGGAGTACCTCGAGGCGGCGTACGGGGCGTACGCGGGCGTCGACCCCTCCTCGGTGACCTGTCACCGCCTCGGCGACGGCCGCTACGACGAGGTGCTCGCCCCGGCGCTCGCCGAGATCCGAGGGAGGCACTGATGGCTCGTCACCCCTACCAGGAGCTCGACGACCTGCACTTCTGGTCGCGGGTCGTGACGCCGGTGGCCTTCCACTCGCTCGATCCGGTGCGCACCGCCAAGTTCCACGTCGGCCCGGACGACAAGGTCGCGACGATGGGCTCGTGCTTCGCGCAGCACCTCTCACGCTTCCTGTCGCGTTCGGGGCTCAACTACTTCGTCACCGAGGGCGGCGACGAGGCGCTCGGCGAGGAGGAGCGTGCGCTCCGCAACTACGGGACCTTCTCCGCCCGCTACGGCAACGTCTACACGGTTCGCCAGGCGGTCCAGCTCGTCGAGCGGGTCTACTCGCGCCGCTGGCGCCGCAGGGAGGAGGTCTGGCGACGCGGGGACCGCTACGTCGACAGCCTCCGCCCCCAGGTCGAGCCGGCGGGCTTTCCCTCCGAGGAGGAGCTGCGCGCCGATCGCGCCGCGCACCTGCTCGCGGTGCGCCGGGTCTTCGAGGAGAGCGACGTCCTCGTCTTCACCCTCGGCCTCACCGAGGGCTGGCGCTCGCGTCACAGCGGCCTCGTCTTCCCCGTCGTGCCCGGCGCGAGCGGCGGCGAGTACCGCGCCGCGGACTACGAGTTCGTGAACTTCGGCGCGGCGGAGGTGACGGCCGACCTGCACCGCTTCGTGCGCGAGCTCCGCAAGGTGAACCCGCAGCTGAAGGTGCTCCTCACGGTGAGTCCGGTGCCGCTCATCGCGACCTACACCGACCAGCACGTGCTCCCCGCGACGGTGTACTCCAAGGCGGTGCTGCGCGTCGCCGCCGCGGAGGTGAGCGCCGCCTACGGCCACGTCGACTACTTCCCCTCCTATGAGATCGTCACCAGCACCTCCTCGGGCGGTCGCTACTTCGCCGACGACCTCCGCTCGATCACCGACGAGGGCGTCTCGCACGTGATGCGGGTCTTCAAGCGCCACTACCTGGACGGGGAGGGCGGGGCGACGTCCTCGCCGGCCGCTCAGTCGCTCCGCCGGGAGATCGCGGCGGTGCGGGAGATCATCTGCGACGAAGAGGTCCTCGATGCCGAGCCGCCGAACAGCGCCTCCGCCGCGGCGCTCGGCGAGCTGGCGGCGGACGCCGAGCGCTGAGGGGCGCTTCGAAACGAGGGGGGCCGCCGGCCTGTCCGACAGGAGCGCTCGGCGCCCTGCCATCCAACCCGACCGGTCGGCGGGCTGGGTAGGGTGAGGCCGCCGTGTACCTCAAGTCGCTCACGCTGAAGGGCTTCAAGTCCTTCGCCGATCCGACCACCCTCGAGCTCGAGCCGGGCGTCACCGTCGTCGTCGGCCCGAACGGCTCCGGCAAGTCGAACGTCGTGGACGCCGTCGCCTGGGTGCTTGGCGCGCAGGGGCCGCGCGTCGTGCGCTCGGCGAAGATGGACGACGTCATCTTCGCCGGCACCGCGAAGCGCCCCGCCCTCGGCCGCGCCGAGGTCTCGCTCGTCATCGACAACTCCGCACACGAGCTGGCGCTCGACTTCAACGAGGTCACGATCACGCGCACGCTCTTTCGCAGCGGGGAGAGCGAGTACGCGCTGAACGGCGTGGCGTGCCGCCTCCTCGACGTCCAAGAGCTGCTCTCGGACTCGGGCGTCGGGCGCAGCCAGCACGTGATCATCGGCCAGGGCCAGATCGACGGCATCCTCACCGCCCGCCCCGAGGAGCGGCGGATGGTGATCGAGGAGGCGGCCGGCATCTTGAAGTACCGGCGCCGCCGTGAGCGCGCCGTGCGTCGCCTCGAGAGCAGCGAGGCGAGCCTCACCCGCCTCCAGGACCTGCTGCGTGAGGTCCGTCGGCAGATGCGGCCCCTCGAGCGCCAGGCGGCCTCGGCGCACCTGCACGGCGAGCTCGAGGTGGAGCTCACCGCGATCCGGCGCTTCCTCGCCGGGGTCGAGCTGCGCACCCTCGAGACGGCGGTGCGCGAGGGGGCGGCGAGCCTGCGCTCGCTCGAGGAGCGGACCACCGTGCTCGCGGCCTCGCTCGAGCAGGTCGAAGCGAAGCTCGAGGCGGCGACCGATTCGCTCGCCCGTGAGCCCGACGAAGACCTCGCCCCCCAGCTCAGCTCGCTCGACCGCCTCCACCAGCGCTCGACGGGGCTGCTCACCTTGATCGAGGAGCGACGGCGGGCGAGCGCCGCCCTGCTCGCCGCGCTGGAGGCGGCAGGCGACGTCGCCCCGCTCGAGGAGAGCCGCCGGCGGATCCTCACCGAGCTCGAGGAGACCGAGCGCGAGGCGATCGCGCTCGGCCCCGAATGGGAGCGCCTCGCGGTGGCCGAGACGGCGCTCATCGAAGCCGAGGTGGCCCACGCGGAGCGCTTCGTCGGCCTCTCGCGTTCCGCCGCGCCGGAGCTCGCCGGGCGCCGCGCCGCAGCAGACGAGGCGCGCGCCACGCTCGCGGAGCGCCGCCAGCACGAACTCGTCGCCCGGGCGCGGGCGGGAGAGCTCGCAGAGCGCCTCGCGCTGCGCCGTGGCCGCGCTGCGTCGCTCGCGGACCGACAGGGCGAGCTCCGCACGGCGACAGCGACCCTCCGCAGCGCCGCGGAGGCGGCGCGACAAGCCCTCGAGCGCAGCGCCGCCGAGCGGCGCGAGGGGGAGGAGCGCCTCTCGGTCGCCGCCGACGCGCGGCGCCGCGCGCAGTCCCGCGAGGAGGCGCTCGAGCTCGCCCTCTCCGAGGCGCGCGAGCGTGCCGACCTCGGCCGACTCGGCGCGCTCCCGGGGCTGCTCGGCACGCTCCGCGAGCTCGTCGTGGTCGATGACGCCACCGCCCCCGCCCTCGAGGCGGCGCTGCTCGGTGCCCTCGACGCCGCCGTCCTCGCCGAGCCGCGCGCCCTCGGCGAAGCGCTCGCGCTCCTCGCCGGGCGCGGCGGCGTGCTCCTGCCGCTTCCCGACGGCCCCACGCCGCCCGCGGGCCCCGCCCCGGTGGGGACGCGCTGGCTGCGCGAGCTCGTCGACGCCGAGGGTGCGGGGCTCCGCGCGCTCCTCGACGCCCAGCTGCGCGGCGTCGCGATCACCGATCTGCCCGCGGCGGAGGCCTTCGAGGCCGCTCGCGGCGCGGACGACGTCGTCGTCGTGACGCGTGCCGGTGACGTAGTGGCTCGCGGAGCGATCCGCCTCTGCTCCTCGTCGGTGGGCGCGACCGCCTCCGCCCACGCCGAGGCGCGGGCGCTCTCGCGGGCCGCCGCCGAGACCGAGTCCTCGGTCGAGGAGGAGGTCGCCCGCCTGCGTGCTCTCGAACACGAGGCCGCGGCGGAGGAGGGCCGCTGCCGTCTCGCCGCCGACGCCGCGGGCGCGGAGCTCGGGGGGCTGGACCGCGAGCTCGACTCCCTCGGGAGCGAGCTCGCCGAGCTGGAGCGCGCCGCGCAGACCGCAGCTGCGGAGGAGGCGGCGCGAGCTGCCGAGCTCGTGCCCGCCGAGGCGGCAGCCGCGGCGATCACCCGCGAGCTCGTGCTCCTCGAGGCCGAGGCGGCGCAGGCGGCCGTGCACTACGAAGAGGCCGACGCCGCCCGCCACCTCCTCGACGAGCGGGCGCGGGCGCTCGCCGCGCTCCGTCGCGACCTCGAGGTGCGCGCCGCCGGCCTCGAGGGGCGCCGAGAGCAGCTGTTGCGGCGGCGTGAGGAGCTGGACGCGGCGCTCGCGCAGCGGCGCGAGGCGGTCGCAGAGGCGAGGCAGCGCCGGGCGCTCTTCGACGCCGAGGAAGCGACCTTGCTCGGACTGGCGGGCGAGCTCCGGCCGCTCGCCGAGTCCCTCGCCCGGCGGGTCGCCGCCGTCGCCGCGGAGCGCGACCGCCGCCACGCCCTCGGGAGGGAGCACCTCGAACGCCTCGGCTCCCTGCGCCGCGAGCGCGACGACCTCGAGCGGCAGTCCCACGAGGCCCGCGAGCGGCGCCAGCGGTCCGAGATCGCGATCGCGGAGGCGAGGATCCGCCACGAGACGGCGCTCGACGCGCTGCGCCGCGATCTCGAGATCGAGCCCGCCGAGGCGCTCGCCGCGCCGCGCCCCGAGCTCGCCCCGGGGATCGAGCCGGCAGCACGCCTTCGCATGCTCGAGCGCGAGCTGCGCGAGCTCGGCCCCGTGAACCCCCTCGCCGCCGAGGAGCTCGCCTCGCTCACCGAGCGGAGCGTCTTCCTCGAGGGACAGCTCGAGGACGTGCGCCGCGCCCGGCGCGAGCTCAACCAGGTGATCAGGGCGGTCGACGCCGAGATCGTCGACGTCTTCGCCGCCGCCTACGAGGACGTCGCGGCGCACTTCGAGTCGCTCTTCTCGATGCTCTTCCCCGG
The DNA here is from genome assembly GCA_035533595.1 of Acidimicrobiales bacterium. Lineage (NCBI taxonomy): Bacteria > Bacillati > Actinomycetota > Acidimicrobiia > Acidimicrobiales > Acidimicrobiales bacterium. The sequence continues at coordinate 20,020 of DATLTN010000049.1, read as the reverse complement.
CGGCGAGGGGCGCCTCAGCCTCACCGCTCCCGACGACCTGCTGGAGAGCGGCGTCGAGATCGAGGCCCGCCCCGCCGGGCGCAACGTGCGACGCCTCTCGCTGCTCTCGGGAGGTGAGCGCTCGCTCGTCGCGATGGCCTACCTCTTCGCCGTCTTCCGCTCGCGCCCGTCGCCCTTCTACCTGATGGACGAGGTCGAGGCGGCCCTCGACGAGGTGAACCTCACCCGCTTCCACGGCCTGGTGGACGAGTTCCGCGGCGAGGCGCAGCTGATCATCGTCAGCCACCAGAAAAAGACGATGGAGATCGCCGACTCCCTCTACGGGATCTCGATGCAGCCCGGCGGCGGCTCCAAGGTGCTGAGCGAGCGGGTCAGCCGTGCCGGGGGCCCCCGGCGCGCGCTCGAGCCGAGCGGAGGCTGGGCATGACGGTCGTGATCGTGGTGCTCGCGGTCGTCGTCGTCCTCGCCGCCTCGTTCCTTCTGGTGCGCCGCGGGCGCGCCGGTCACCCGGCGATCGGCGGCGAGGCCGGCGAGGCGCTCGCCCGCCCCGCCCCGCCGACCGCTGCGCCACCGGCGGCGGCGAGCGCGCCCACCGCCACGGAACGTCCGGCTGTCGAACCCCTCCCACAGGCCCCACCAGCCCCGGCGACACCCGCCTTTCGCGAGCGCGTCGCCCGCGCCGTCTCGGTCTTCGGGGCACCGCTCGGCGCCCTTCGGAGCCGCGCCAAGGTCGACGAGGCGGCCTTCCAGGAGCTCGAGGAGGCGCTCCTCCTCGCCGACGTCGGCCTGCCGACGACGACCCGCCTCCTCGAGCCGCTCCGCGCGGGGGTCCGTGACGGGACGATCTCACCCGAGCCCGAGCAGCTGCTCGGCGCGCTCCGCGGCGCCGTCGCCGCGCTCTTCGCCGGCGAGGAGCGGGCCCTTGACCGGGGGGGCCAGCCCGCGGTGTGGCTCTTCGTCGGGGTGAACGGGGTCGGCAAGACGACGACGATCGGAAAGCTCGCCGCCGCGGCGACGCGCGCCGGTGAGCGGGTCGTGCTCGCCGCCGGCGACACCTTCCGGGCAGCCGCCGGGGAGCAGCTCGAGCTCTGGGCCGAGCGCTCCGGCTCCGAGATCGTGCGCGGCGCCGACGGTGCGGATCCCTCCTCGGTCGTCTTCGACGCGATCGAGCACGGCGCCGCGGTGCACGCCGATCTCGTGCTCGCCGACACCGCCGGGCGGCTGCACACCAAGACCAACCTCATGGAGGAGCTGAAGAAGGTGCGGCGCGTCGCCGACCGCCCGGAGGGGCGCGTGCGCGAGGTGCTGCTCGTGCTCGACGCCACCACCGGACAGAACGGCCTCGCGCAGGCGCGCGAGTTCGCGTCGGCGGTCGGCGTCACCGGGATCGTCCTCACCAAGCTCGACGGCACCGCCAAGGGCGGCATCGTGCTCTCGATCCGCGCCGAGCTCGGGTTGCCGATCAAGCTCGTCGGCCTCGGCGAGGGCGCCGAGGACCTCGTCGAGTTCGACCCGGAGGAATTCGCCGCCGCGCTCTTCGCCTGACGAGCGATCGCCTCCCGCCGACGGGCGTGGGGAGCGGCGGCACTAACCTCTCCCCGCCGATGTTCGACACCCTCACCGACCGCTTCGACCAGATCTTCACGCGCCTGCGCGGCCACGGCCGCCTCGGCGACGCCGAGGTCGACGAGGTCCTCCGCGAGATCCGCGTCGCCCTCCTCGAGGCCGACGTCAACCTGGAGGTCGTCCGCAACCTCGTCGAGGCGATCCGCGCCCGCTGCAGCGGCGCCGAGCTCTCCAAGAGCCTCACCCCCGCCCAGCAGGTCATCAAGGTGGTCAACGAGGAGCTCACAGCGACGCTCGGCGGCGAGCCCTTCCGCGTCCAGTACGCCTCACGGCCGCCGACCGTCGTCCTCCTCGCCGGGCTGCAGGGCTCGGGCAAGACGACCGCCGCGGCCAAGCTCGCCCACTGGTTCCGCCAGCAGGGGCGCCACCCGCTGCTCGTCGCCGCCGACCTTCAGCGCCCCGCCGCCGTCGAGCAGCTGCGGGTGCTCGGGCGCGAGGTGGGGGCCTCGGTCTTCTCCGAGGCGACCAACCCCGTCGACGTCGCCCGCCGCGGCGTCGCCGAGGCGGAGCGGGTCGGGCGCGACGTCGTGATCATCGACACCGCCGGGCGCGTCACCCTGGACGAGGCGCTGATGGACGAGGTCCGCGAGATCTCCGCGGCGCTCACCCCGCAGTACCGCTTCCTCGTCCTCGACGCGATGACCGGCCAGGACGCGCTCGGGACGGCGCGCGCCTTCAACGAGGCGATCGGCCTCGACGGCCTCATCCTCACCAAGCTCGACGGCGACGCGCGCGGAGGCGCGGCCCTCTCGGTGAAGCACGTCGTCGACCGCCCGGTCGCCTTCGTCTCGACCGGCGAGCGGATCGCCGACTTCGAGCCCTTCCACCCGGACCGCATGGCGAGCCGCATCCTCGGGATGGGCGACGTCCTCACCCTCATCGAGCGCGCCGAGCGCGTCTATGACGAGGACCAGGCCGCCGACACGATGGAGCGCCTCCGCCAGGGGCGCTTCACCCTCGGCGACTTCCACGAGCAGCTGCAGCAGATGAAGAAGATGGGTCCACTGCAGAGCCTGATGGGGATGCTCCCGGGCATGCCGAAGGAGATCCGCAACGCCTCGATCGACGACCGCGACGTCGCGCGCGTCGAGGCGATCATCCGCTCGATGACCCCCGCGGAGCGCGACGAGCCGGCGCTCATCAACGGCTCGCGGCGACTGCGCATCGCGAACGGGAGTGGGACGAGCCCGACGGATGTGAATAACCTGCTACGGCAGTTCAAAGAGATGCAGAAGCTGATGCGGTCCTCGGGCCTCGTCGGTGGGCTCGCCCGTGGTGCCGCCCGCGGCAAGAAAAAGGGCGGGCGCGTCACGGCAAAGGGTGGGCGCTCCTTCGGGTAGCGACCCCGTGCCCACGTGAGACAATCGCGACAACCAGAAAGCAAAGAGGAAACGCTGTGTCCGTAAAACTCCGCCTCATGCGGGTCGGAAAGAAGAAGCAACCGAGCTACCGGATCGTCGCCTCCGACAGTCACTCACCTCGTGACGGACGGTTCATCGAGATCGTGGGCACCTACGCGCCGCGCGCGGAGCCTTCGGTGATCAACCTCGACAACGACAAGGCCCTCTCCTGGCTGGAGAAGGGCGCGCAGCCGACCGAGACCGTGCGCAAGCTCCTCGAGATCTCCGGGGCCTGGGCGACCTTCAGCGCCGCCCACCCGAAGGCCTCGGTGGTCACGAAGAAGGGGACGCCCGCGAAGACGGCCGCCCCCAAGGCTGAGGCGGCCAAGGCCGAGGCCCCGAAGGTCCCGGCCGCAGCTGCTCCCGCCGCGAAGGCGACCCCCATCTCCGAGGAGCCGAGCGCCGACGAGGTTGTCGCCGAGGTCGCTGCCGACGAGGTTGTCGCCGACGAGGCAGCCGCAGAGTCCGCGGACGCCGAAGCATGAGCGAGCCCTTTCAGCCCCCCGACCTCCCCGAGGCGTCGATCGACGACGATGACGACGACGAGGCCTTCGACGAGGAGGACTTCGTCGAGGAGGACTTCGTCGAGGAGGCTGCCGAGCCGGCCGAGGACGTCAACCGCGTCACCGGCGGCACCGCGCAGGCGGTGCTCGAGCACGTCGCCCGCTCGATCGTCGAGGAGCCCGAGGCCGTCGTCATCGAGGCGAGCGAGTCCCGTGGCCAGACCCGGCTCTCGCTGCACGTCGCGCCCGGCGACATGGGCCGCGTGATCGGCAAGCGCGGACGGGTCGCGCAGGCGATCCGCGCCGTCGTGCGCGCCGCCGCGGCGCGTGACGGCGCCGACGCGTCCGTCGACATCGTCGACTGACCGGGCGCCGATGGCGCTGCTCGAAGTCGGGAGGATCGTCCGTCCTCACGGCCTGCGCGGTGAGGTCGTGGTCTCCCTCGTGACGAATCGTCCCGACCGCCTGGATGCCGGCTCGCTGCTCACGGCGTCAGTGCCCGGGGAGGCAGCACGCACCCTCGAGGTGCTCACCGCGCGTCCCCATCAGGGCCGCTACCTCGTCTGCTTCGCGGGCATCGACGACCACGACGCGGCCGAGGCGCTGCGCGGCCTCGTGCTGAGCGCAGAGGCGGTCGAGGACCCCGACGTCCTCTTCGTGCACGACCTCATCGGCGCGGAGCTCGTCGACCAGCTGGGCGTGAGCCACGGCCCGGTGCGCTCCATCGAGGCGAACCCGGCGAGTGATCTTCTCGTCGTCGACGACGGCTACGTGCCGGTGCGGTTCGTGACCGGCCTCGCGGAGGGGAAGGTGACGGTGGAGGTTCCCGAGGGCCTCTTCGGGTGAGCGGCGGGGGCGCGCAGCGCCGGATCGCGCTGCTGTCGATCTTCCCCGAGGCCCTCGCCCATTACCTCGAGGTCGGGATCCTCGGCAGGGCGCGACGCGAGGGGCTGCTCGAGGTCGCCGTGCACGACCTGCGCGCCGGTGCCACCGACGCTCGGCGCAGCGTCGACGACGCACCCTTCGGAGGCGGGGCGGGGATGGTGCTCGCTCCCGCTCCGCTGTTCGCCGCGGTCGAGCTCTTCGCGCCGCCGCGGCCGCTCTTCCTCCTCTCCGCGGGGGGCGAGCGCTTCGACCAGGCCCGCGCCCTCGAGCTCTCGCGACTCGAGGGGGGCTTCTCCCTCCTCTGCGGCCGCTACGAGGGGGTCGACGAGCGGGTCGTCACCGGCCTCGTCGACGGGGAGCTGTCGATCGGCGACTACGTGCTCGCGGGGGGCGAGCTCGCTGCGCTTGTCGTCGTCGAGGCGGTCTGCCGGCTGATCCCGGGGGCCCTCGGCAACGAGTCCTCGGTCGAGGACGAGAGCTTCACGACCGGCTTGCTCGAGTACCCGCAGTACACGAGGCCGGCGGAGTTCCGGGGTGCGCAGGTCCCCGAGGTGCTCCTCTCCGGAGACCACGGTCGGGTCGCCCGCTGGCGGCGTGCCGCGGCGCTGGCGCGCACGGCGGCCCGTCGCCCCGACCTCATCGCCCGCCGGGGCGGCCTCAGCGGGGACGAGGCGCGGCTGCTCTCCGAGCACGGCTATCCTCTACCGACCGCGGACGACGAGGCGGAGACGCCCGTCACCGCAGTGGAGCCCCCCGAGGAGACTGACCGGCAATGAACCCCACCGACCTCGTCGACCGCGCGACCCTGCGCGACGACGTCCCCCCCTTCCGCCCTGGGGACACCGTGAAGGTGCACGTTCGCGTGGTGGAGGGGACCCGCGAGCGCATCCAGATCTTCCAGGGCGCCGTCATCCGCCGTCAGGGCTCGGGGGCGCGTGAGACCTTCAGCGTCCGCAAGGTGAGCTTCGGCGTCGGCGTGGAGCGCACCTTCCCGGTGCACTCCCCGATCATCGCCCAGATCGAGCGGATCACCGAGGGCGACGTGCGGCGCGCCAAGCTCTACTACCTGCGCGACCGGGTGGGCCGCGCCGCCAAGATCAAAGAGCGTCGCGTCGCTCGCTGAGCGAGGTCGCCCATGAGCGCCGAAGAGGAGCTCGACCAGTTCGAGGCGGAGATCGAGCTCGCGCTGTACCAGGAGTACCGGGCTGTGCTCCCGATGTTCAAGTTCGTCGTCGAGACCGAGCGACGCTTCTATCTGGCGAACGACGTCAAGGTCACGCCGCACGAAGGGGCGGGCACGACCTATTTCGAGGTCGAGCTCGGCGACGCCTGGGTCTGGGACATGTACCGCCCGGCGCGCTTTGTCTCCTCGGTGAACGTCGTCACGGTGCGCGACGTGAACGTCGAGGCGCTGCCGGAGAAGGATCTCTAGCGCTGTACGGGGTCGGTCGAGACCACGCCTGCGTCGGCGACGTGCTCGCTCCAGTACTTGCCGTCGAAGTAGCGGAACTCGTGGCGGCGCAGGACGTCGGGGTACCAGCCGAACAGCGCCGTCGTGCCGTCGGCGGTCCGCGGTGACGCGAGCCCTGCCGCCGGGTTGATCGGCAGCTCATCGGGGATCTCGGCAACCGCTTCTCTGCGAACGGGGAGGTCGACGCGCCCGACCGTGGCCCGCTCGCCGTGCTCGGCGGCGGGCGGGCTGGGCGCCGGCCGCGTCGTCACGCCGGCGAAGAACTCGACGAGGATGCCGAGCGGGCCGGTCGCGAGGCAGATCAGCGCCCAGACGATCGAGGGGAAGTTCCAGGGCGTGACACCCCGCTGGAGCTGGTGCCGGACCGAGATCCGGTAGCCCGAGGGCGCGCATGCGAGCCAGATCGCGACGAACAGAAAGGCGTTGCTCATCGGCCCCTCCGTCGCTAATGACATGGCGCGATGCTACTGGCGTGTGGCCGCGGGGTGCGCGGGCGCCCTGCGCGGGTGCTCAGCGACCAGCTCTGCGGCCCCGTCGGTCCCAGCAGGCGAGGTGCCAGTGGCGGCGCTCGGAGGGCGTCGACAGCGGCACGACGACCACGTGGCCGGTGCCGGCGAAGATCTCCTGGTTGCAGCCCGGGCAGCGGTACTCCTTCTCCGCTGCGTAGGGCTGGATCCGCCGGACCTCGGCGAGCTCGCCGGTGAGGGGGTCCTCGACGAAGTTGCCGAGGCCGGGTCCTTCGCTCACGCCACGGTGTCGACGGACCGGGGCGGTGTCCCCGTCACGGGTCCACCTCGCCGAGGAGCTCGCGGTAACAGAGCGCGGCCTTCTCGCTCTCGGGCCCCGGTGCCGCGAGCTCCCGCCTGCCGAGACAGGCGAGCGGTTGGACGCCGCGGATCGTCGAGGTGAGAAAGGCCTCGGTGACCCTCGGCGAGTCGAGCTCGGCCATCGGGACGTCCGCCTCGTGTCCCGCGATCCGCTCGAGGACGAGCGCGCGGGTGACCCCGGCGAGACAGCCCGAGGAGAGCGGCGGGGTGACGAGCTCGCCTTCGTGGACGACGAAGATGTTCGAGCCCGTCCCCTCGCAGAGCATTCCGGCGGTGTTGGCGAAGAGGGCCTCGTCGGCGCCCTCCTCGGCGGCGCGGGCGAGCGCGAGGGCGTTCTCCGCGTACGAGGTGGTCTTTAGGCCGGTGAGAGCGCCGTGCTCGTTGCGCGTCCAGGGCACGATCGCGGCGCGGCCGAGGTGGTCCTCGTCCTCGACCTCGCTGCAGGCGACGACGAGCGTGGGCGGCCCGGGGATCCTCCCCGAGCCGAGGGGTCCGAGGCCGGCGGTCACCGTGATGCGGATGCGCCCGAGGAGGTAGTCGACCGAGCCGACCACGGCCGCCACCGCCGCGGCGACCTCCTCGCTCGGCGGAGGAGAGATCCCGAGGCCCGTCGCAGAGCGCTCGAGGCGTTGCAGGTGGCGCGTGAGGGCGAAGGGCGCGCCGTTGTGGAGGAGGACCGTCTCGAAGACGCCGTCGCCGACGACGAGGCCGTGGTCGAAGACCGAGATGCGGGCGTCCTCCTCGGCGAGGAGGGCGCCGTTCACGTAGGCGAGTGGCATCCGCCGATCGTACCGAGGTGCGTCACGAGGCGGCCCGTCGCGCTCGCCCGTCAGATCGCCGGCGCGGTCTCCGGGCTGCCGGTGGCGGCGCGCGCCGCGGCGAAGCCGAGCTCCTCGCGGACGACGGCTAGGTCGTCGCGGCTCGTGAGCCCGATGCAGCGACTCGTCGTCGTCGTCACCTGGACCTCGTCCTCGGCGCTCGCGACCACCTTGCCGACCACGTCGGGGAGGAGCAGCTCGCGCGCCGCCGTCTCGAGGTCGAAGTGCTCGAGGGCGGTGCCGAGGTGCTCGAGCATCCGGGGGTGGAAGCCCCACAGGTTCATCGAGGTGAGCTCGTCGCCGGCGAGGACCTTCGGTGCGAGCTCCTCGAGGTGCCGCGCCGCGTGCGGGTCGTTGCTCGGGAGTGGCCGGCAGTCGAACTGGCCGTCCTCCCGCAGCGAGACGACGTGCTCCGCGATCGCGGTGAGGCGCTGGTCCTCGTCCACCTCACACAGGCCGCGGGTGAGCGGACGGTTGTTGAGCACCGTGTGGGAGAGGCCGTAGGCGACGAGCACGTGGCGCTGCGCGTCCGAAGGTGCCTCCGAGACGCCGTCTGGCTCGAAGTGGCCCATGAGCGCCCCGATCGCGTGGTCCCCGTAGAGGTCGTCGGCGTTCGCGACGCCGAAGGGCCCGTGGATCGCCGGTCGCGCCGCGTAGACCGCCTGGGCGGTGCCGGGGACCGGCGGCTGGCAGACGAGCTCGACGGGGAGCTCAGAAGGCCAGCAGCGGCGGATGTGCGAGGCGATCTCCTCGCGGATCTCCTCGCGGACGATCACCACGACGGACTCGTAGCCGCAGCGGTAGGCGGCGGCGACGGTGTAGTCCATGATCACCTCGCCGTTCGGCCCCACCGCGGCGAGCTGCTTCAGCCCGCCGAAGCGCTGACCGCGGCCCGCGGCGAGGACGACGAGCTGCATGTGCTCGATCCTAGGTTCGCGGCCATGGTCAACCCGTGGTCATTCCGTGGGGCGACTATTAGCGATTTGTTAGGAAAACTTGCGCGTCCGGCGACAATTCCGTTCGTTTGCCGCCCTGGTGATCAGCGCCCCATCAGCTGTGCGAGCACGCGGTAACTGATCGCCACGGCTGTCCCGCCGACCACCGTGAGCGCCCCCTCGGCGAGCAGCTCTGCCTCGCGGACCCGCTCCGCCCAGTCCGGTGCCGCGTAGCGCAGCGCCGGCGAGTCGAGCGCCGGCCGGAGGTAGACCTCGGTCACCCCTTCGGGGAGCCCTGCGACTGCGGCCCGGATCTCGGCGACGGTCGTCCCGAGGGCGCTCATCGCGACCGCGCGGTCGGGCGAGACGATCCCGCGCTCGTGGGCGAGCTCGCGGAAGGGGAAGCCGAGGCGGCGCTCGGCGTCGGGGCCGGGGAGGCGGACGGGCAGGTGATACTCCTCGGCGAGGTCGAGATAGACGTCGAAGAACTCGGGCTTCAGCTCGACGCCGCCGAGGTGGGCGTCGAGGTGGTCGACGCCGATGCCCCAGAGCACCGCCCGCTCCAGCTGCGCGCGCCACTCCCGACGCACCTCATCGAGGTCGGCGTGCTCCCAGACGTCGTCGACGGTCCGCGGGAAGGCACCGTCGCCGTCGAGCAGGCTCGGGGAGTGGGTGATCGGACCCCACCGGTAGAGGTCGAGCTCGGCGTTCAGCACGAGGTGGACCCCGACCGCCTCACCCCGGTACTCCGCGGCGGCGGCGCGCGCCCAGGGGCCCGGGACCATCAGCGAGGCGGAGGTGGCCGCACCGCTGCGCAGCGCGCCGTAGATAGCGGTGTTCGCCTCGTGGCTGAAGCCGAGGTCGTCACAGGAGACGACGAGGGCCCGGGTGCCGGGCGCGAGGCCGAGGCGTTCGACGAGCGCTGCCATGGCGAGGCTCCGGCGCGGGATCAGCGGCCGAGGCGGCTTTGCATCGCGGCGTCCCGCTCACCGACCTCGGCGGCGAGGCGCGCCTGGAAGTCGCGGATCCTCGCGCGCAGCTCGGGGTCGCCGACGCCGAGGATGCGCACCGCGAGGAGGCCGGCGTTGCGGGCGTTGTCGATCGCGACCGCGGCGACGGGGATGCCGCGCGGCATCTGCACGATCGACAGCAGCGAGTCGAGGCCGTCGAGCGCCTTCAGCGCGATCGGCACCCCGATGACCGGCAGCGGGGTCACCGCGGCGAGGACCCCCGGCAGGTGCGCGGCGCCGCCCGCGCCGGCGACGATCACCTCGATGCCGGCGTCCGCGGCACCGCGCGCGTAGGCGAGGGTGGCGTCCGGGCTCCGGTGGGCCGAGAAGACGTGCATCTCCCAGGCGATGCCAAACTCGTCGAGTGCCTCCGCGGCGGCGCGCATCACGCCCTCGTCGGAGTCGCTTCCCATGACGATCGCGACGCTCATGCCGCCTCCTGCTGGTGTCGGACGTGGGTCCGCATCGTAGGCAGGATCAGCGCCGCCGCCCGAGGGGAACGAGCCACTTGCCGAGCTTGCCGAGGGCGACGCCGACCGCGACCCCGGCGGCGACGTCGGAGGCGTGGTGGATCCGCACATAGACGCGCGACAGCGCGACGACCCCTGCCGTCGCGAGGTAGAGGGGTGCGAGACCGTCGGCCTCGGAGAGCATCGTCGCGCCGCAGAAGGCTGCGGTCGCGTGGCCCGAGGGGAAGCTCGACGAGAGCGGCTGGCGGAGGGGGAGGGGATGGTCGAAGGCCTGGACAGGGCGCCCGCGACCGACGAAGGACTTCAGGATCGCGTTCACGAGGACGGACTCGACCCCGGTCGCGACCACGGTCCGGATCGCGGCCCGCTCGTTCAGCCGTCCGCCGCGCAGCGCGCGCAGCAGCGCGTAGACGACCCAGATGAGGCCGAAGTCGCCGACCGCGGACGCGGTGTAAAACACTCGGTCGGCAGCCCGGTTGCCCCGCAGCGGGGCGATCAGGGCCTCGACGCGATCATCGAAGACGGTCACCAGGCGGCGGAGCACCGCCGAACGTTAGCCAGGCCTCAGGCCGAGGCAGCCGCGTAGGCGGGGCAGAAGTCCTGAAAGGCGCAGTAGTTGCACAACGGGGACGGGTTGGGGCGGAAGTCGTCCGCCGTGCAGGCGCGCTCGATCGCCGTCCACACCGCCCGCGCCCGCTGGGTGAGGCCGCGCATCGACTGGTCCGTCGGTGATTCGACCACCACGACCTGGTCCTTCAGGTACATGAGGCGGACCTCGCTCGGGCGGATGCCGAGGGTCTGCTCACAGAGGAAGGCGTAGAACTGCACGCCGACGAGTCGCGAGCGGGACTGCTCGGGGCGCGGCGAGCGGCCCGTCTTGTAGTCGACGACTACGAAGCGGCCGTCGGCCAGGCGGTCGAGGCGGTCGATGATCCCGCGCAGCTCGATGCCCTCGAAGTTCGCGCGCAGGTCGAGCTCGAGGCCGACCGGTTGCACCCCCGTCGGGTCCTCGAGGGCGAAGTAGTGCTCGAGGAGCACCCCGGCCTCGCGGTGGAAGGCCGCGAGATCGGTGGCGCCGAGCTCGAGGCCCTCGATCTCCTCGCCGAGCTCGCCGGTGGCGCGTGCGAGGGCCGAAGAGGCGGCGACCATCGTCCGCTCCGAGGAGCGCTCCTCGAACAGCAGCTGGAGGGCACGGTGGAGGAGGGTGCCGCGCAGTTGGTAGATCGAGGGCGGTTCGGGAAGGTGTTCGATGTAGGAGTAACGGAAGGCCAGGGGGCAGCTCACGAACCGTCCGAGCTTCGAGGGCGTGAGCGTGCTCGGCAGGGTGAGGGTCATCGGGGCCGAGGTTAGGACTCGGGTGTCTCAAAGACGGTGATCACCGAGGCGGCGACCGCACCGGGATCGTCGAGCGGGCCGAGATGGCCGAGGCGCTCGAGGCGGAGCAGATCGCCGTTCGCGACGGTGGAGGCGACGAGCGAGGAGCCGGCCACGCCGATCCCCCTGCTGTCGCCGCCGAAGGCGACCGTCACCGGGCAGTGCACCGCTGCCAGCTCGGCGGTGACGTCGGCCTCGTAGCCGGCGCGGTAGACGGCCGCCTCGAACTCCGGTGCGCAGGCGAGCTCGACGCCTCCGCCGGGGTGCTCGCGGAGACCGCCCTCGACGTAGGCGGTGAGCACCTCCGGGTCGAGGCCGGAGAGGGGCGGGCGCTTGCCGAGGTAGGCGAGTGCGTCAAGCGTGCTGTCAAAGCGCGCCCGTCGACGCGCGGCGCCGGCGAAGGCTCCCGGCAGCTTCTCCTCGGCGCGCTGCGCGTCGGTGAGGGCGATGGGCTCGTAGCAGTAGAGGCGGGCGAAGCGCTCGGGGCGGGCAGCGGCGGCGAGGAGCAGGGCGGTTCCTCCCGCCGAGTGCCCGAAGCCGTGGAGGGGCCCGGGGAGGTGGGCCTCGAGCCAGTCCAGGGCTGCGAGCACGTCGTCGCCGATCGATCGCCATTCGAAGGTCGCTGCATCACCGCGCGACGCGGCGCCATGGCCACGCAGGTCGAGGCCGACCACCCGCTTGCCCTCCATCCGTCGTGCGAGTGGTGCCAGCGCGGCGGCGTTGAAGCTCGTCGCGTGGACAACGACGATGCCCGGCTCGCCGTCGCCCGCGAGCTCGTGCAGCGCGATCTGCCCGCCGCCCGCGGCGTCGAGGAGGGTCGGCATCCCGGCGACGCTATCGGCGCGACCGTGGGACCGGTGGACGGCCCCGAGGGCGCCGATCGAGTACAACATTCGCCATGGAGCACTTCCTCTTGAGCGCGGGCTACGGCGCGCTGGTCCTCCTCGCCTTCGTCGAGGCGTGCTGCATCCCGATCCCCTCGGAGATCACCTTCGGCTACGCCGGCGTGCTCGTCGCGGAGCACCACCTCGAGCTCGGCCTCGTGATCGTGCTCGGGACCCTCGCAGAGCTCGCCGGCTCGTACGTCGCGTACACGATCGGACGACAAGGTGGACGCCCGCTCGTCGAGCGCGCCGGCCGCTTCGCCCTCGTCACCGCGAAGGACCTCGACCGCGCCGAGCGCTGGCTGTCGGGGCGCGGTGAGTTCGCCGTCGCGCTCGGCCGCGCACTCCCGGTGGTGCGTGCCTTCGTCTCGCTCGTCGCCGGTATCGCCCGCATGCCGCGGCTGCGCTTCCTCGTCTTCAGCCTCATCGGCACGCTCGTCTACGTCACCGTGCTCACAGTGATCGGCGACGCCGTCGGAAAGACGTGGCACCGGGTGGCGCACGGCTTCTCGCTGGCGGGCTACGTCGTCGTCGCGCTCGTCGTGGTCGCGATCGCCGTCTACGTGCGCCACCGCCTCCGCGAGGTGCGGCGCGAGCGGCTGGCCGAGGCCAAGGGCGCCTAAGCGGTTACCTGCCCCGCGGCGGCGGCACCCGAGGGGATGAAGGTCTCGGCGAGCAGCTCGTAGGAGCGCAGCCTCGCCGCGTGGTCGTGGATCACGGTGACGATCACGATCTCCTCGGCACCGTAGGCAGCCGCCAGCGTCTCCAGCCGCTCGCGGACCACGCCGGGCGAGCCGACGATGAGCTTCTGTCGCGACTGCTCGATGAAGCTCCGGTCGGTGGGCGAGTAGGGAAAGGCGCGCGCCGAGGCGACGCTCGGGACGGGGCCGCGCTCGTTGTAGCGGCGGGAGCGGAGGCGCCAGAGGTCGGCACTCGTGGCGAGCTCGTCGGCCTCGGCGTCGCTCTCCGCGCAGATCACGCCGACGGCGAAGGTCGCCTGCGGCTCGTCCTCGGGCCACGCTTCGGTGAAGCGCGCCCGGTAGTGCTCGACGGCGGCGGGCCCGCCCTCGTCGCTGATGAAGTGCGCGAAGCACAGGCCCATGCCGTAGTGACCGGCGACGGCTGCGGAGTAGCCGCTCGAGCTCAGCAGCCAGATCGGCGGGTTGCCCTCGGGGAGGGGGGTCGCGGCCAGCCGCGCGAAGGGGTGCTGCTCGGGGAAGCGGCCACCGAACCAGGCGACGAGCTCGGCGAGCTGCTCGAGGAAGTCGTCCCCGGCGGGGTGCTCGCGATTGCGCTGCAGCGCGATCGAGGTGAGCGGCTCGCCCCCCGGCGCCCGCCCGAGGCCGAGGTCGATGCGGCCGGGGTGCAGCGACTCGAGGAGGTGGAACTGCTCGGCCACCTTGAGGGGGCTGTAGTGGGAGAGCATCACGCCACCGGAGCCGACGCGGATCGACGTCGTGTGCGCGGCGACGTGCGCGATGAGGATCTCGGGGGCGCTGCCCGCGAGGCCGAGGGTGCCGTGGTGCTCGGCCAGCCAGTAACGGCGGTAGCCGAGGCGCTCGGTGAGCTGCGCGAGCTCCACGGTGTTCGCGAGGACCTCGCTTGCCGAGGAGCCCTCGGGCATCGGCGACTGGTCAAGGACGCTGAGGGCGTTGATCGTCATCGGAAGGAGCCGCTGAGCGCGCTCAGACCTCGTGGTGGTTCGCCATCTCGCTCACGAGGTGGTCGACGATCATCGACATCTTCAAAAGGAGCGAGCTCAGCTGCGCGAACTCCTCGAGGATCAGCCCCTCCAGCTCGCCGAGGTCCATCCCCTGGTCCGAGTTGTAGCCCTCGAAGGCGCGGATGAGCGGCGCCGTCCTCGTGAAGTGGTCCTCGAACTCCTGGGAGAGGCTCATGGTCGTTCTTTCTCGGTGCTTCCGTCAGTCCTTCGCGACGCAGATGACCTCGAGTTGCACCAGCATCGTGCCGGCGAGCTCGAGGTTCATCGCGTGACGGGCGGGCCGGCTCGCCTCGTCGGGGAACATCTTCAGCCACTCCTCGTTGATCGCGCCGCGCAGCGAGTTGTCGCCGAGCAGCACAGTCATGCGGATCACGTCCTCGGGGGTGACGCCCGCCGCGTCGAGGAACTTGCGCAGGTTGGCGAAGGCGTATTTGACCTGGTCGGGACCGCTCTCCGCGACCTTCTCCGTCGCCGGGTCGGTGCCCATGATCCCGGACGAGTACACGATGTTGTCGATCCGGCAGCCCATCGGGATCGGCGCGCCGTGTGCCGCGCCCTCGATGTCGATCGAACGCCGTCTCGTGTCGGCCACCGTGTGCTCCCTTCCCCGGTCCTTGCCGCACGCTACCGGAGCCCTGCTGCCCCGACCAGGCGAGGGGCGTCTAGGCGAGACGGAGCAGCAGGTCGCCGGCCTGCACGGAGGCGACCTGGGCGATCGCGAGGTGGGCGACCTCGCCCGGCACGGTGGCGGTGATCGCAGCCTCCATCTTCATCGCCTCGATGGTCGCCACCACGTCGCCCGCCTCCACGTAGTCGTCCTTGGTGACGCGCAGCGTCACGACCCCGGTGAAGGGTGCGCCGATCTGGCGTTCGTCGGAGGGGTCGGCGCGCTCGGCGACGGGGGCGTCGCCGGCGAGGGTCCGGTCGCGCACCGAGATCGGCCGGTACTGGCCGTTCAGCAGGCAGACGACGGTGCGCATCCCGTGCTCGTCGGCGTGGCCGATCGCCTCCAGCGCATAGATCAGCTGCACCCCCGGCTCGAGCTCGACGTTGAGCTCCTCGTGCTGGGTGAGGCCGTAGAAAAAGGCGCTGGAGGGGAGGACCGAGAGGTCGCCGTAGCGGTCGAAGGCCTCCTCGTACTCGCCCGCCGGCCCCGGGAACAAGAGCCGGTTGAGGGTCTCGCGTCGCTCCGGCCCGTCGAGCGCGGCCGCCTCCTCCTCGCTCACCGTGCTCTCGAGGAGGAGCGGCTCACGACCCTCGAGGGCGCGGCTGCGGAAGGGCTCGGGGAAGCCGTTGGCCGGGGTGCCGAGCTCGCCGGCGAGGAAGCGCAGCACGCTGTCGGGGAGGTCGAAGCGCTCCGGCTCGGCGGCGAACTCCGCGGCGTCGGCCCCGCTCGCCGCGAGCTGCAGGGCGAGGTCCCCGACGACCTTGCTCGTCGGGGTGACCTTCACGATGTTGCCGAGGATCGCGTTCGCCTGCGCGTAGCGCAGCTCGACCTCCTCGAAGCGGTCCCCGAGGCCGACGGCGGCCGCCTGCTGGCGGAGGTTGGAGAGCTGGCCGCCGGGGATCTCGTGGAGGTAGACGCGCCCGGTCGGGCCGGGGAGGCCGGACTCGAAGGGGGCGTAGAGGCGCCGCAGCTCCTCCCAGTAGGGCTCGAGCGAGGTGAGGGAGGCGAGCGAGAGGCTGCCCGCCCGCTCGGTCGAGTCGAGCGCGGCGGCGATCGCCGAGAGCGAGGGCTGGCTGGTGGTGCCCGCCATCGGCGCGCTCGCGCCGTCGATCGCGTCCACGCCGGCCTCGGTCGCCGCGAGGTAGGTGGCGAGCTGCCCGCCGGCGGTGTCGTGGGTGTGCAGGTGGAGCGGGAGGTCGAATCGCTCCCTGAGCGCCCCGACGAGGGTGCGCGCCGCGGGGGGGCGGAGGAGGCCCGCCATGTCCTTCACGCAGAGGATGTGCACGCCCGCGGCGACGAGCTGCTCGGCGATGGTCAGGTAGTAGTCGAGGGTGTAGGTGCGCTCCTCGGCGCTCGACAGGTTGCCCGTGTAGCAGAGCGTGCCCTCGGCGAGCGCCCCGGCCGCGAGCACCGCGTCGATCGCCGGACGCATCTGGCCGACGTCGTTCAGTGCGTCGAAGATGCGGAACAGGTCGACGCCGGTGCGCGCCGCCTCGGCGACGAAGCGCTCGGTGACGACCTCGGGGTAGGGGGTGTAGCCGACGGTGTTGCGGCCGCGCAGCAGCATCTGCAGGCAGATGTTGGGGACCGCGGCGCGTAGCGCCTCGAGGCGCTGCCAGGGGTCCTCGTGGAGGAAGCGCAGGGCGACGTCGTAGGTGGCGCCGCCCCAGGCCTCGATGCTCAAGAGCTCGGGCGTGAGGCGGGCGAGGTAGGGGGCGACCGCGAGGAGGTCAGCGCTGCGCACCCGCGTCGCGAGCAGCGACTGGTGCGCGTCGCGAAAGGTCGTGTCGGTGACCGCGACCGCCGTCTCGTCGCGCAGCCAGCTGGCGAAGCCCGCCGGGCCGAGGCGCTGCAGCCGCTCCCGCGAAGCGGGCGGCGCGGCGAGCGAGAGGTCGCACGCAGGGAGCTTCGCGAGCGGGTCGAAGGGGCCGGGCGCGACGCCGTTCGGGTGGTTCACGGTGACGTCGGCGAGGTAGGCGAGGAGCCGCGAGCCGCGGTCGGTGCCGGTGCGGGCGAGCAGCAGCTCGGGCTTCTCCTCGAGGAGCGCCGTCGTCGCGTTGCCGGCGCGGAAGTCGGGGTCGTCGAGGACGGCCTGCAGGAAGGCGATGTTGGTGGTGACGCCGCGGATCCGGAA
Source organism: Acidimicrobiales bacterium (assembly GCA_035533595.1). Classification (NCBI taxonomy): domain Bacteria; kingdom Bacillati; phylum Actinomycetota; class Acidimicrobiia; order Acidimicrobiales; species Acidimicrobiales bacterium. The sequence goes on along the minus strand of DATLTN010000049.1, from coordinate 3,293 downwards.
CTCGGTGACGGCCCGTCGCTGGCGGTTGACGGCCTCGTTCCAGGTCCTGCCGCGGGCGGTGACCTTCACGAGCAGCGAGTCGAAGTAGGGGAGGACCTCGGCACCCGTCGCCACGGTCCCGCCGTCGAGGCGGATCCCCGCGCCCCCCGCCGAGCGGTACCCGGAGATGCGCCCCGAGTCGGGGCGGAAGTCGTTCGCCGGGTCCTCGGTGGTGATCCGGCACTGCAGGGCGGCCCCCGAGACGCGGATCGACTCCTGGGAGAGCCCGAGCTCCGCGAGCGAGGCGCCGCCCGCGATCTGGAACTGTGCCTGCACGAGGTCGACCCCGGTGACCTCCTCGGTCACGGTGTGCTCGACCTGGATGCGGGGGTTCATCTCGATGAAGACGTGGCTGGCGTCCTCGCCGACGAGGAACTCGACCGTGCCCGCGTTCGCGTAGCCGATCGTCCTCGCGAAGCGCACCGCGTCCGCGCACAGCTCGGCGCGCACCGCGGGGTCGAGGTTCTGGGCGGGGGCGACCTCGATCACCTTTTGGTGGCGGCGCTGCACCGAGCAGTCGCGCTCGAAGAGGTGGATGACCTCGCCGCTCGCGTCCGCGAGCACCTGCACCTCGATGTGGCGGGGGCGGGCCACCGCCTGCTCGAGAAAGACACGCGGGTCCCCGAAGGCCGAGGCGGCCTCGCGCATCGCGGCCTCGATCGCGGCGCCCAGCGCCGCGGGCTCCTCGACGCGCCGCAGCCCCCGCCCGCCCCCGCCCGCGGTGGCCTTCACGAAGAGCGGGAAGCCGACCGCCGGTGCCGCCGCGACGAGCTCGCCGACCTCGGTCGCGGCCGGCGTGGAGCGCAGCGTCGGGATCCCCGCGGCGCGCGCCGCGGCGAGCGCCTGGACCTTGTTGCCGGCGAGGCGCAGCACCTGCGGGGAGGGGCCGACGAAGGTGATGCCACGCGCCGCACAGGCCTCGGCGAGGGCCGGGTTCTCCGAGAGGAAGCCGTAGCCGGGGTAGACGGCGTCGACGCCGGCGCGCATGGCGGCGTCGACGATCGCCTCGACGTCGAGATAGGCGGCGACGGGACGGCCGAGCTCGCCGATCTGGTAGGCCTCGTCCGCCTTCTGGCGGTGCAGCGAGTTGCGGTCCTCGTAGGGGTAGACGGCGACCGAGCGCAGGCCGAGCTCGTAGGCCGCGCGAAAGGCGCGGATGGCGATCTCGCCCCGGTTCGCGACGAGCACCTTGGTGATCATCTGGACTGCCGCCCTCGTCTCGTCTCTCGCCGGTGGACCGGCTCGGCTCTCTGGAGGTGCTGCGGTGTCGCTCGCGGGCGGGCGAGAACGCCCGTCACCGCCCGTGATCGGCTGCGTCGCTGCACCCTGGGTCGCAGTAGATTGCCGATTATGCTCCGATTTCTCACTGCCGGGGAATCCCACGGCCAGTCGCTCGTGGTCACCATCGACGGCCTCCCGGCGGGGCTCCCGATCACCATCGAGGAGATCGACGGCGAGCTCGGTCGCCGTCGCCTCGGCTACGGGCGTGGCCCGCGGATGCGCTTCGAGAAGGACGAGATCCGCCTCCTCGCCGGCATCCGCCACGGGCGCACGCTCGGCTCGCCGATCGCGGTCGAGATCGGGAACACCGAGTGGCCGAAGTGGACCGAGGAGATGTCACCCTTCCCGGGCGCCCCCTCCAAGCTCGAGACCCGCCCCCGCCCCGGCCACGCGGACCTCGCCGGCATGCAGAAGTACGGCTTCAACGACGCCCGCGACGTCCTCGAGCGGGCCTCGGCGCGTGAGACCGCGGCGCGCGTCGTGGCCGGGACCTTCGCGAAGGCCCTGCTGGCGCGCATCGGCGTCGATGTGATCAGCCACATCGTCCAGATCGGCGAGGCGCGCGCCCCCGAGGGCGTCCGACCTCTGCCCGGCGACCTCGCGGCTGTCGACGAGTCCGAGGTGCGCTGCTTCGACCCCGCGACGGCCGAGGCGATGGTCGCCGAGATCAAGGCCGCGATGAAGGTCGGCGACTCGCTCGGCGGCATCGCCGAGGTGCTCGCCTACGGCGTCCCCGTCGGCCTCGGGAGCCACGTCCAGTGGGACCGCAAGATCGATGGCCTCCTCGCCCAGGCGCTGATGAGCATCCACGCGATCAAAGGCGTCGAGCTCGGTGACGGCTTCGACCTCGCCCGCCGCCGCGGCTCGGAGGCGCACGACGCGATCTTCTGGGACGGGGAGGGCTACGTGCGCGAGACGGCCCGCGCCGGGGGCACCGAGGGGGGCATCACCACCGGCGGGCTGATCGTCGCGCGCGCCGCGATGAAGCCCCTCGCCACGCTCAACCGCCCGGTGCTGCACACTGTCGACGTCGAGACCAAAGAGGACGCGCTCTCCTTCCGGGAGCGGACCGACGCCGTCGCCGTCCCCGCGATGGGCGTCGTCGCCGAGACGATGGTCGCCCTCGTCCTTGCAGGCGAGGCGCTCGTGAAGTTCGGCGGAGACTCCCTGAGCGAGTTCCTGCGCAACCACGACGCCTACCTGAAGGCGCTCGCGGAGACCCCCTCGGCGGTCGCGCCGCGGCCGACCCCGGCCGGCTGACCGCCGTCGGGGCGGGACCTCCCCGGCGGCACCACCGCACCGGCGGAGTTTCACGTTGACGGGGGGACCGCTCCCGTGTGAAGGTTCTGAACTGAGCGCCTTGGCGGTCGGCACCGAATGGTCCACCGCAGTGGTCAGGGTCGCAGTGCGAGATCAGAGATAGGGGAGGATCCATGTACAACGGCGTCAAGGTCTACGACGTCCACAGTCACGTCTCCGTGCCGGCGTCTTCGAACGCCTTCGTCGCGAGCCTGATGGCGTCGAACACGGTGATGAAGAGCCCGCTCTCCCAGGGAGGACGGGGTCAGGCCACCGAGGAGGAGTTCCGCGCCGCTGCGGCCCGTCACCTTGCCTACATGGACGACCGGGACATCGACGTCCAGATCATCGGCCCGCGACCGTTCATGCAGCTCGGCTGGATGTCCCCGCACCTCATCCCGGCGTGGGCGCGCTACGTGAACGACACGATCCACCAGCAGATCACCTTCAACCCCGACCGCTTCCTCGGCGCGGTGATGCTCCCGCAGGACTCCGACGCCGCGGACATCAGCCACGTGCTGCCCGAGCTCGACCGCTGCGTGAACGAGTACAACTTCGTCGCCGCCTACCTCTCGCCGGACCCGAAGGGCCTGCGCACCACCCCGGGCGTCAACGAGCCGTACTGGTACCCGCTCTACGAGCGCTGCAGCGAGCTCAACCTGCCGATCATCGTG
>DATLTN010000048.1 GCA_035533595.1 Acidimicrobiales bacterium | reverse complement strand
GTGGGGGAGCGTGAGCACGCGCCGGTAGGTGGCGCCGACGAGCTCCTCGACGCCGGGGATCGCCCGCTCGCCGAGGAAGCTGAGGAGCACGTCGAGGGCGATCGGCGCCCGGTAGGTGAGGCGCAGGCTGAGCGAGGCGGCGCCGCCCTGCCCGGCGTGGCGCGCGCCGAGCTGGCGGAGCCCGCTCGGCGTGAGGGCGAAGATCGCCCGCACGGTGTCGTTGAACTGGCGGATCGAGGAGAAGCCCGCCGCGAAGCAGACGGCGGAGACCGGGAGGGCTGTCGTCTCGAGGAGCAGGCGGGCGGTCTCGGCGCGCTGCGCGCGGGCGAGCGCGAGCGGGCCGGCGCCGAGCTCGGCGAACAGCTGGCGGTCGAGCTGGCGGGCGCTGTAGCCGAGGCGGGCGGCGAGGCCGGCGACCCCCTCGCGGTCGACGAAGCCGTCGGCGATGAGGCGCATCGCGCGGCCGACGAGGTCTGCCCGGCTGTTCCACTCCGGAGAGCCCGGCGCGGCGCCGGGGCGGCAGCGCTTGCAGGCCCGGAAGCCCCCCTGCTGGGCAGCGGCGGCGGACGGGTAGAAGCGCATGTTGGCGCGCTTCGGCGTCACCGCCGGGCAACTCGGGCGGCAGTAGATGCCGGTGCTCGTGACGGCGGTGAAGAACTGGCCGTCGAAGCGGGGGTCCTTCGCCTGGGCGGCCCGGAAGCACGTCTCGTCGTCGAGCATGCCTTCAGAGTGGCAGCTCGCGACGCCCCGCGCTAGCGGGAATCAGACATCGTGCTCAGCCGAGCGCGCTCTGCACCGCGGGGGGCGCGGGTGCTGTCGGCGTCGGCGGCGGGTGCGCGACGCGGCTGGTGACGTCGTTCCAGATCATCGCTCCGCCGCCGGCGCGCGTCGGCTTCCCGATCGCGGCGCGCAACCAGTTCGCGATCTCCGCGGCATCGGTGATCCCGAGGCCGAGGATCACCGCAGTGACGTGGTGCAGCTGGAGGTAGCTGCGCAGGCCGCGCACGAGCGCGGGGGTGACCGTCCCGGGCCCGACCGTCCCGACCACGGCCACCTCGTCGCGGAGGTGGAGGTGCTGCGGCCCGGGGCTCGCGACCGCGGCGTCGACGAAGCTGGTGGTCGCCGAGTAGTCGACGGCGGTCGGCGTGAAGGTGTTCTTGTAGAGGTAGAAGCGGTGGTGGGTGTAGTCGACCCCGCCGACCTTGCCGATCAGGGTGGCGTGCACGCTGTCGGGGTCGACGCCGGGCGGGATGAAGATCACCCGGCTCGCCGTGATCGAGGTCTTGGTGGCGACGAGGTCCGGGAGGGTGGGGTCGGCGACCACGGTGACGCTGTTCACGAGCATCGCCTCGACCTGCTCGGGCTGGAGGACCTCGGGGAAGATCGTCGCCGTGCCGCTCCGCCGGGGGACGAGGGCGTAGCTCCCGAGCAGGCGGAAGCGCATGTCGTCGAGGGACTGCCAGAGCATCGCCATGTCGAAGAAGGAGGTCGGGTAGGGGTAGGCGAGGACCGTCGACCCCACGGGGATGCTCGAGAGCCCCTTCGCCGTCTCGGAGTAGTGCACCCCGACCCTGACCGGGAGGACCTTGTAGGGCCAGCGCGGGACGAGCGTGATCCCGCAGGCGAGGGCGAGGAGGGCCATCGCGAGGCGCGCCGGGGTGAGCGCCCGCCAGCGCGAGCGCCGCGGGCCGCGCCGCGCGAGCAGCTCGTCGTGGTAAGCGTCGATCCCGAGCGCGACGATCACCGCGACGAAGAAGGCGGTGTAGAGCGAGAGGCGCACCGGGAGGATGTTCTCGACGAGCGGCAGGTGGGCGATCTTCGCGAAGGGCAGCTGGAAGGGGAGCAACTGCGCGTGGCCGTCGGCGATGAGGCGGGGGCCGAGGGAGAGGACGAAGGCGGTGAGCGCGACGAGGCCGGCGTACAGCGGCCACAGCCGCCGCCAGTAGCGGAGCATCAGGTAGAGCGTGATGACGATCAGCGGCACGCCCAGGTAGCTCCCGTTCTCCTGCACCTGGGCGGCGACGAGCTTCATCGCGATCCCCGAGAGGCGGGCGGGCGCGAAGGCCATGTTGTGCGTCGGCAGCACGGCCCCGAAGAGGTCGGCGTTGTAGACGTTGTTGAAGCCCTGCGCGGGGCCGGTGTAGTGGGCGGGCCCGCGCAGCATCTCATAGAGCGGGTAGGCGACGAGCGGCAGCAGCACCGCGAGCGCCGTGGCGAAACCGAAAAGGGCGTGCACGGCCCGTTTCGGCACCTCCCGGTAGTGCAGGAGGGCGAGGAACAAGAGCGCCGGCGCGCAGACGAGCGCGGTCGTCGCCAGCACCTCGGAGGAGATGTAGAACTGCAGGACACAGAAGAGCCCGAGGCGCAGCCCCGCGCGCCACGCCGCCTCCCTCCTCGACACGAGCAGCTCGTAGAGGGCCCAGATGATGAGCGGCGGGAAGGGCACGAACATGAGGTTCAGGTGGTACTCGCCCTGGGTGACCATGTACGGCGAGAAGCCGTAGAGGAGGCCGCCGACGAAGGCCGCCGGCGCGAAGCGGGTCCAGTGGCGCAGCACGAAGTAGGCGGCGTAGGCCGAGAGCGGGAAGGCGAGGAAGCGCAGCAGGTTCTCGCTGGCGATCGGGTTGACCAGCAACGTCAGCGGCGCGCTGACGATCGCGAGCAGCTGGATCCCGGTGTTCTGGGCGATGTTCACGCCGTGCGGGTAGTTGATGAAGTTCGTGAAGAACGGGTTCAGCCCGTGCAGCAGGGCGTACGGCGTCCACTCGAGGAACCACGCCGTCTGCACGATGTCGCCGCCCGCCTCGGTGGGGAAGGCCGAGGGGTCGCCGGGCCAGATCGGGAAGTCGGCGAAGAACGAGAGCGCCACGTAGACCGTCATCGCGAGCGCCCCGGGGTGGCGCCCGAGGACCCGTAGCCGCGAGAGGGCGGGCGGCGCCGGGCGCCGCGCGCGCTCGGGCGCGTACACGGGCGTTGCCGTCGTCGTCATCGGGTCGTCGGGGGCGGACAGGACTGGGTCGCGGCTCGGCGTGTGCACGACGCCCCCTGCAACCGACCTTCCTCGCCCCGGTGGTCGGGCAGCCTCATGAGATCGGGGAATGTTACCCCGTTGACCTGGGCTCCCGCCTGGCGGGGGCGGCGCCACGCTGGGCGTCGCGCCGCGAGCGCCGCGTCAGCTCGCGGCCACGAAATTCGCCTGCGCGACGACCTGCGGATGGCTCCCGATGCTGAGCAGCCGCGTGGCGTGCAGCTCGTCGGCGTCGAAGGGCAGGTTCACCCCCCACCAGCCGTAGCCGTTCGAGAGCCAGAAGTCGCCGACCTTCAGCACCTTGCCGCCCGTCGTGACGACCACGCAGCGCACCTCGCCGCTGTAGCCGAGGCCGTCGACGGTGACGAGCAAGCGGCCGGGGGTGCCGGGGTAGGCGAGGGCCTCGCCCTCGCTCATCGCCCCCGAGCGGAAGGTGGCGAGCGCCACGGGCGCGGCGCGGGTGGGTGCCGGGTGGCCGGCGCCGAGCCGCCCGAGGCCGAAGCCGGCGAGCGCCACGACGAGCGCCGCCGCGGCGACGAGCGTGCGTCGCGGGTGGCGCCGCGGCGGGCGCAGGCGGCGCATCTCCTCGAGCACCCGCACCTCGAAGCCGAGCGGCGGCTCGGCGGCGGGGGCGAGCTCGAGGAGGCTGTCCGCGACGAACGAGAGGTGCTCGAGGAGGCCGGCGCAGCGGCTGCAGGACTCGACGTGCGCGAGCAGCCCGGCCCGCTCCTCGCCGTGCAGCTCGCCGAGCGCGAGGGCGCAGAGCGCGTCCTCGCGCTCCTCACAGCGCACGGGGCCACTCATCGGGCGTCGTCCTCCTCCTCGACGAGGTGGTGCAGCTTCAGCATCGCGAGGCGGATGCGGCTCTTCGCAGTGCCGAGCGGGATGCCCTCGGTCGCCGCCACCTCGGCGGCGGTGTAGCCGTAGAGGGTCGCGAGCACGAGGGCGCGCTGCTGTTCGTGGGGGAGGGTGCGCAGCGCCTTGCGCACCTCCTCGGCGGCCGGCGAGCGGTTGAACTCCTCCTCGGCGCGGGGATCGCTGCCGAGGAGGCGGGAGAGGTCGTCGGGGCTGACCGGCGCCGAGCGGCGGAGGCGCATCGCGTCGATCGCCAGGTTGCGGGTGATGGTGAGCACCCAGGTGCGTGCCGCGGCGCGCCGCGCGTCGAAGATCGCCGCGTGCCGCCAGACGCGCAGGAAGGCCTCCTGCACGACGTCCTCGGCGAGCGCGCTGTCGCCGAGGAGGCCGAAGGCGAGGCCGAAGAGGCGCCGCTGGTAGCGGCGGACGAAGGCGACGGCGGCCCGCTCGTCCCCGGCGGCGATGGCGGCGAGCAGCGCCTCGTCGGAGACCTCCCCCTCGAGGTGGAGGTCCTGCCGAGCGGTCCGACGGATCATCGAGGCCCTCCCGTGGCGGCTTCCCTCTTCGTCGCCCACTTCGCTCGGGTCACGGTAGAGGGTCGGGGTGGCGGGCACGCAAGGGACTACGGCCGAGGGGGCGCTTTGGATGACCGCGCCCGGCGCGCGCCGCGTCCGAGATGAGCACGGCTCTCGGCGAGGGCGCGACTCGCCGCGCTCGCGCCCTGCGGCTCTGTGCCAAGCGGCTCGAGGGCGGCGAGCGGCCCTTCGACGAGGCGCGAACGGTGCCGCTCGCGCTCGGCGCCGCCGAGCAGGCGCCGCTCGGCCCAGGAGCAGTGCAGCTCCCGCTCGGCGCGCGAGAGCGCCACGTAGAGCAGCCGCGCCTCCTCGGCCTTAGCAGCCGCGCTGCGGGCGTGCGCCACGGGCACGAGCCCCTCCTCGAGGCCGGTGACGAAGACGACCGGCCACTCGAGGCCCTTCGCACGGTGGAAGCTGAGGAGGTCGACGCCGTCGCCGACGCCGGGGCCCGGGTCGGTGGCGAGCGACTGACGGAGGTGGGTGACGAGGCCACCGCCGCTCGGCAGCGGGTCGATCGCGAGGTAGTCGCCGGCGATCTCGACGAGCTGTGCGACGGCGGGGGAGCGTCCGCGGCGCGGCGCGGCGAGCTCGCCGAGGGCGACTGCGAGGTGCTCGGGGCTCCCCGCGGCGCGCAGCGTGCGCAGCGCCGCGGCGACCTCGGGGTCGAGGAGGAAGGCCCCGAGGCTGGCGCGCGTCGGCACCTCCTCGCGCTCGAGCGCCTCGCCGAGCAGACGGAGCTGGGCGTTGGTGCGTGCCAGCACCGCGCAGTCGCGCGCCGCGAGGCCGTGGCGGCGCCGCTCGGCGATCGCCCGCGCCACCCCTGTCGCCTCCTCCTCCGCGCTCGGGTAGGCGGTGAGCGTCGGGCTCGCCCCCTCCCGCCCGCAGGCGATCGCCTCGCGGCCGCCGCGCAGCGCGCCCGCCACCGAGACGATCTGCGGGCTCGAGCGGTAGTTCGCCTGCAGGTCGAGCACCCTCGCCTGCGGGTAGCGGGTGAGCAGCTCGCCGAAGGCCTCCTCGAGCGCGCCCCCCCAGCCGTAGATCGCCTGGTCGGCGTCGCCGACGGCGAAGAGGTCGTCGCGCCCGCCGAGCCAGGCCTCGACGAG
>DATLTN010000047.1 GCA_035533595.1 Acidimicrobiales bacterium | reverse complement strand
CCCTAGGGTGAAATGCCTTCTCCAGGCACCGACTTGGGCGCGCGCGTCGAGGCCGCGGTCCGGCAGGAACGGGTGAAGTTGTCGGTGGACTGAAGGGCTATGCAGCCTTCTCGATCAAGCTGACGTCGAAGCCGAGCGCCTCGATCCGCCGAGCGAGTCGCTTCGCCTCGACGGCCGGATCGTGACGGCGCTCGAAGTAGTCGGCACCGGGGTCTTCGAACAGTTGGCCTGTGCTGAGCAGGTGCCAGATGGTGAACAGCATCGAGTTCGCGACCGCGACGGCCGCCTTGTTCGCACCCCGCCGTCGGGCGATACGCGCGTATTGGGCCGAGTAGTAGCTGTTCTTCGTGCGCGCCGCGGAGCGAGCTGCCTCGACGAGGGCGCGCCGCAGCCACTGCGAGCCGTGGCGCGTGCCCGCCGGCCGGCGCTTGCCGGCGGACTCATAGCTCGCCGGTGCCATACCCGCCCAGGCGCAGAGCTGGCCGGGACTCGGGAAGCGGCTCATGTCCGCGCCGGTCTCGGCGACGATCACCTCGGCGGTCCTCCTCGAGATCCCCGGCAGCGAGGTGACGATCGCGACCGCCGCTTCAAAAGGGGCGAGCCGTGTCGTCACCTCCGCGGTGAGGGCCCCGATCGAGGCGTCGAGGAAGTCAATGTGGGCGATGATCTGGCGACAGACGATGGCGTGGTGCTCACCGAAGTGGCCCGACAGGGCTTCCTCGAGACGGTCGATCTTCTTGCGCATCGTGCCCTTGGCCATCTGGGCCAGGACGGAGGGATCACGGATGCCCGAGATGAGCGCCTCGATCATCTCGCGGCTGGACACGCTCCAGACCGCAGAGGCGACCGAGGTGAGCTTGATGCCGGCATCTTGGAGGACCTTCTCGAGGCGCTGGATCTCGCGGGCGCGGGCGTCTGACTGGGTCTTCCGGTAGCGGGTGATCTCGCGCAGCTCGCGGATCTCGGGTGGTGGGACGAACGAGGGTCGAACCATGCCGTGTGCCGCGACGTCAGCCAGCCACTCCGCGTCGGAGAGGTCGCTCTTTCGGCCGGGGACGTTCTTCACGTGCTGCGCGTTGCACAGCCACAGCTCGTCGAACAGTCCCTCGAGGGCGTAGTAGACGGGCTTCCAGTAGACGCCGGTCGCCTCCATCGCCACGGTGCCGACCGCAGCGCCCGAAAGAAAGGCCGCGAGCTCGCCGAGTCCCTTGCGAGTCGTGGCGAAGCTCTGCTTGCTCACCTCGAACTCACCGCTCGGATCGGCGATGCGACAGCACGCGACGACGGTGTCCCGATGCACGTCGAGCCCGGCGACCCGATCTCTGATCCGCTTCATCAACCATCACCTCCGTCAAATTGACCTGGAGGCTGTCGGGGGAGGACCTGGCGAAGCGAAATCTAGGGTTCGTGCTCGTAGCGACAGTCGGAGGTCCTCCACGGTCCTCGCGTCAGACTAATTGCGCGCTCTCGGCTGCAAGGAAAACTCGACGACCGCGCCCGACAGCCATCGCGAGCATTTCATGGGTCGAGGGTGGCCGCCAGGCCCATGGGGACTAATGCGTGCGCGCGATCCGGGCGGTCGTCGGCGCCCGCCGGGGCCGCTAGAACGGCGCGCACGTTCGAGAAGGGAGCGGGCATGCAACTGCGCAGCGACGACTTCGAGGAGGGCGGCGCCCTCCCGGCGCGGGCCGCACATCCCTACGCGGCTGGGGAGAACCTGAGCCCGCACCTCGCCTGGGAGGGAGCGCCGCCCGGCACGGCCTCCTTCGCGCTCACGTGCTGGGACCCGGACGCGCCGACGGGAGTCGGCTTTGTCCATTGGGTGCGCTTCGACATCCCCGCCGGGGTCCACGAGCTCGCGGCCGGCTCGGGAACGGCGGCGGGGAGCTGGGTCGACGGCTTCACCGACTGGGGGGAGCCCCGCTACGGCGGGATGGCGCCCCCTCCGGGGGACGAGCCCCACCACTACATCTTCACCGTCTACGCCCTCGGTGTCGCCTCGCTCGGCCTCGACGCGACGACGACCTACGCGAAGTTTCGCTTCCTTTCCGCCGAGCACGTCCTCGCCAGCGCCCAGCTCGTCGGGCGCTTTAGCGTCGCGGGCTGAGCGCGGACGCGGAACGGGCCCGGGTCGCTGCCCGGGCCCGTTCCGCATCGCTCGTGACCTAGGAGAAGTAGGCGCTCTCCCAGGGGAACAGCGAGTACGGCGTCGCCGGCAGCCCGTGCAGGTTCTTCGCGACGATGTTGTACGGGTTCGTCGCCGCGATGTCGTCCCACGGGGTGACGCTCGACAGGTAGTTGTTGAGCTTGTGGTAGTCCGCGACCCGCGCCGCCCGGCCGTAGCTCGACCGTGCGGCGAGGATCAGCTTGTCAGCGACCGCGCTCTTCAGCCCGTTCTGGGTGAGGGCGCTGCCGGAGTAGAACCACCGGTAGGCGATGTTGTCCGGGTCGGGGAGTCCCGGCGAATTGATCTGCAACGCCGCGTAGGTGAGCGCGTGGAGGTTGGTGATCAGCGTCGCCGTCGTCACCGGCTGGATCTGCGCGTTGATCCCCACCGCCTGCCACTGCGCCTGCAGGGCGTCGGCCAGCTGCACCTGGGTCGGCACCGCGGAGACGAGCATGTTGAAGGTCACGCTGCCCCCGAGCTGCTTCACGATCGCCTGCGCCTTGGCCGGGTTGTAGGAGGGGTAGCCCCTCAGGTTCCCCGAGTAGGCCCAGCTCGCCGGCGGGAAGACGCCCTCCACCGGCTTGAAGACGTTGTGATAGAGCGCCGCGTCGATCGCCTTCGGGTTCGTCGCGTACGTCACGGCCTGTCGCAGCAGGGCGTTGTCGAACGGCGAGTGGGTGAAGGAGAAGGTCACGTAGGTGATCGAGGCCGCGACGCCGTGCGAGACCCTGAGACTCGGATCAGCCTTTGCCTGCAGGATCTGGGGCACCGCGCCGATGTCGACGAAGCTCAGCCAGGCCTGCGCCGTCCCGGACTGGAGGGCCGTGAGGGCGTTCGCGTCCGAGGTGACGGTCTCGACCGTGACCTCGTCGAGGTGCGGCTTGCCGCCCCAGTAACCGGTCCAGCGGACGAAGTTCGCCACGGACCCGGGGGTGCCGCTCTGGAACTTGTAGGGGCCGGTGCCGACGGGGTCGTTGGTGAAGCTCGCACCCTCGGCCTGGTAGGCCGTCGGTGAGACCATCAGCGCGCACTGCTGGGTGGCGAGCAGCGGGATGAGGCCGGCGTCACGGGCCGACAGGTGGATCACCACGGTGTAAGGGCCCGAGGCGACGACCGAGGTCACGACCGCGAGGTAGGAGGTGCACTCCGAGTTCACCGTCGCGCTCGCGTAGCGCTCGAGGTTCCAGACCACCGCCGCGGCGTTGAAGGCCGTGCCGTCCTGGAACTTCACGTGCTTGCGGAGCTCGATCGTGACGGCGAGGCCGCCACCGGTCACGTGGTAGCCGGTGGCGAGCGAGTTGAGCTCGATCGAGTTGGTCGCCGGGTTCATGTTGAACAGCGGGTCCCAGACGGGGAACATCGCTGCCGTCCCCGGCGGGATGTTCGGCAGGAACGGGTCCATTCCGACCCAGGCGCCGCTCGCCTGGACGCTGACGACGGTGAGGTGGCCGCCGTTCTTGCCCGGAAGGACAGGGGCGTGCGGTTTCACGCTCGCCGCCGCCGGCAGGGCCAAGGTGGCGGTGACGAGGAGGGCGGCGAGTGTGCCGGCCCAGGACTTGAATCGTGTTCGTCTCATGCGTATCCCCTATCCCCCTCCGGTGACCGGAGGGGCCCGAAGAAGCCTCCCCACAAACGGTGGCACGCGGTGCGCCCCGCCTCATCGCAGATCCGTCGTTCCTCCTCTCACTCGGCGGCCGGTGTGATCAATCGCCCGCGCGGCCGCCGGCAGCGGCGGCGCGCCTCAGGTCCACGGGTCGACGCTCACGTGGATCACGTCGCTCGTCCCGGTGCGGCGGATGGCGGCGTCCACCTCGCTCAGCGCGAGCGCCGGCGCGGTGATCTCGCGGTAGGGCAGGCGACCGTGCGCGAGGTAATCGATCGCCCAGTCGACGGCGCGGTAGCTGTGGCCGCGCACCCCCTTCAGGGTGAGCATGCGGGCGCGCATCGCCCCCATGTTCACCGTAGGCGTCGGCTCGCCGACCGCGCAGACCATCGTCCCCCGCATGTGCAGGCAGTCGATCCCCGACGCGAGGGTCTGCTCGTTGCCGGCGGCGACGTCGACGACGACGTCGGCCATCTCGCCGTTGGTGAGCTCGCGCACCACCTCGACGAGCGACTGCTGCTCGACGTCGACGGTGCGGTCAGCACCGAGGCGTTCACCCATCTCGAGGCGTCCCTTGTCCTTGGTGAGGCCGGCGACGATGACGAGCGAGGCGCCCGCCTCCTTGGCGGCGACGACGGCGCCGAGGCCCTGCTGCCCCGGACCGATGACGATCACCGCCTTACCCGGCGCCGCCCCGCCCTCGCGGTAGGCCCACTCGTAGCCGTTGGAGAGCGGCAGCGCGAGCGGCACCTCGTGGGCCGGGATCGACTCCGGCACCCGGTGCCACATCGTGTTCGGGTGCAGGTACATGTACTGGCTGTAGCCACCCCACAGCCCGGGCGCGACGTCGAGGCCGGTGGAGCCGAAGCGGATCACGCCCGCGCCGCCGGCGAAGGTGTCGGTCTCGGCGCACAGCCGGGCATCGCCGCTGCGGCACAGCCGGCAGTGGCCGCAGGGGATGTACTCCTCGATCATGATCCGGTCGCCCTCGCGCAGCCCCCAGCGCCGCTCGGCGTCCGGGCCGAGCTGGTGCACGGTGCCCACGACCTCGTGGCCGAGAATCCGGTCGGGGCCCTGGCGCTTCAGGTAGGCGCCGACGTCGCTGCCGCAGACCCCCGTCGCTTCGACGCGCATCCAGCCGCCGTCGCTCCCGACCTCGGGCACCTCGATCTCGCGTACCTCGGACTCGCCGAGCCCGACCACCACCGACGCAAGCGTCTTCATCTCGTCAACCCCCTGCACGCCACCGGCGTGCCATCGCACAACCTCTGACCCCTCTCGAGGGGCGCCTTCCCTTCCCTACGGCACCTCCACGTCCGGCAACACCGTAAGGAGGAGATCCCTGACGGTCATCGAGGAGAGCCCCGAGATCCCCGAGCGCAGCGGCGGCCGCGGCCGCGGCGGCTGCTCGCCGCGGCGCAACAGCTCGACGATCACCCGCACGCGCTCGCGCTCCAGCTGCTCGATCGCCTCGGTCGCCGTGTCGGCCTCGGCCGCGCAGTCCGGCAGCTCCGGGTACTCGGCGCGCCGCACCCACTCGCCGTCCTCGCGCTCGACGGAGTAGATGACCGCCACGTAGGGGACCGCGAGGAACTCCCCGTAGCGGTCGAGCTCGCGCTCGAGGTCCGCGGTCATCGGGCCAGCTCCGGAGGCGTCCTGGTCATCGCGCGACGCGCTCCTTGGCCTTGGAGTAGAGGAGGTCGAGGCTGAGCTTGGAGGGGTCGAGCGCGGTCTCGGTGCTGCTTGCCAGCACGTCGGCGATGAACTTGCGGGTCTGACGGCCGTCGATGCCGAGGAGCACCTCGGCGACCTCGGCGAGCTCCGGCTGGTCGGCGATCTCGACGGGCCCGGGGAAGAGCCGCTGCAGCTCCCGGAGGGTGTCGGCGAGGATGTCGCGGATCACGTTCGCCGTCGGCAGCGGGAGCTCGACGACGGCGTCGGCGCGCGAGGTCACGGCCTCGTCGAGGAGCCCCGGGAGGTTCGTCGTCCCGACCACGAAGGCCCCCGCGATCTCGCGTGCCAGCCAGTCCAACGCCCCGAGGAGCGCGGCGGTGCCGCGGAAGACGTCGGCGGGGTTGATGTCCATCGAGGCCTGCGAGCGCGCGACGGCGAGCACCTCGACCTCGTCGAGGACGACGATCAGCGGGCCGGCCTCGGCGAGCTGGGGGAGCTCCTCCTCGAAGAGCTGCACGATGTTGCGCTGGGTCCGGCCGAGCAGCTCGGAAGGGAGGATGTGCATGTTCACGTCGACGACGCGCACCTGGCCGTAGCGGTCGCCGAAGACGCGCGCCACCTCGCTGCCGAGGCCGCGGGCGAGCGAGGTCTTGCCGATCCCGGGAGGGCCCGAGAGGAGCACGAGGCCGTGCAACGGCAACCCCACGCCGCCGAGGCCGTGCTTGCGGAGCTCGATGGCGAGGATCGCGTGGTTGAGGATGCGTTCTTTGATCTCCTCCGGCACGATGATGCGGTTCCAGTTCTCCGCGAGGGCTGGATTGTCGTGCGCCGACGTCACCGTGAGCGCGTCGCTCACATACGAGTGGTGCCCACCGTCAAAGCTCATGTCGTCTCCCCGGTCACGGTGATCTCGGTCGCCCCGTGCGCGGCGGTCGCGACGGGTTGTGGTGCAGCGGCGGTCTCGGTCGAGGCGAGGAGCGGGAAGTGGCACGCCACGGCGTGCCCCGCCCGCAGCTCGACGAGCGGCGGCTCCTTCTCGGCGCAGACCGGCTGCGCGTAGGGGCAGCGGGTGCGAAAGCGGCACCCCGACGGCGGGTCGGCGGCCGAGGGGAGCTCGCCCGTGAGGCGGATGCGCTGGGTCGTCGCCTCCTCGTCGGGGATCGCCGAGAGGAGGGCCGCCGAGTAGGGGTGCAGCGGCGCAGCGAAGAGGTCCTCGGCCGGCGCCGTCTCGACGAGCTTTCCGAGGTACATCACGGCGACTCGGTCGCTCACGTGCTTGGCGACCGAGAGGTCGTGGGTGATGAACAGATAGGAGAGCGAGAACTCCCGCCGCAGCTTCTCGAAGAGGTTGAGGATCTGCGCCTGCACCGAGACGTCGAGCGAGGAGACGGGCTCGTCGCAGATCAGGAGCTGGGGATGGAGCGCGAGGGCGCGTGCCACCGCGACGCGCTGGCACTGGCCGCCGGAGAGCTCGCGCGGGCGCCGCCGCCCGTGCAGGGTGATGTCGAGGCCCACCGCCTCGAGGAGCTCGGTGACGCGGGCGCGTCGCTCCTGCGCGTTGCCGATCCCGTTCACGAGCAGCGGCTCGGCGACGATGTCCTCGACGTGGTAGCGGGGGTCGAGCGAGCTGTAGGGGTCCTGGAAGACGACCTGCAGGCCGAGGAGGCCGCGCCGCAGCGAGTCGCCGGTCAGCTGCGTGAGGTCGCGGCCGTTGAAGCGCACCGACCCGGAGATCGGTCGCGGGAACTGCAGGATGGCGCGGGCGAGCGAGGACTTCCCGCAGCCCGACTCGCCGACGAGCGCGAGGGTCTCGCCGGGCGCGATCGAGAAGGTGACGCCCGAGACGGCCTGCACCCGTCGCCGCGCCCCCCGCCCCGAGGTCGCGAACTCCTGAACGAGACCCTCGACCTCGAGGAGCATCTCGGTCCCGCTCTCGATGACGCTCACAGCGGGAACCAGCAGGCGTATTCCTGCCCCGGCTCGTCCCCCGCGAGCGGCGGCTCGGCCTCTCGGCAGCGGTCCTGCGCGTAGCGGCAGCGCGGCGCGAAGGGACAGCCCGCGGGGAGGTGGCTCGCGTCCGGCGGTCGCCCGGAGAGGGCGGGGAACACGCTGTGCGGCGTGTCGGTGATGCGCGGGACCGAGTCGAGGAGCCCCCGCGTGTAGGGCATCCGCACCCGCCGGCGGAGCGTCTGGGCGGCGGCCCGCTCGACGATGCGGCCGGCGTACATCACGCCGATCTCGTCCCCGTAGCTGAAGGCGAGGCCCATGTCGTGGGTGATCAGCAACAGGCCCATGTCGAACTCGCGCTGCAGGCCCTGCAAGAGCTCCATGATCTGGGCCTGCGTGGTGACGTCGAGCGCCGTCGTCGGCTCGTCGGCGATGAGCACCTTCGGCTTGCCCGAGATCGCGATCGCCATCATCACCCGTTGGCGCATCCCCCCCGAGAGCTGGTGGGGGTAGTCGTGCGCCCGCTCGGCGGCGAAGGGGATGCCCACCAGGTCGAGGAGCTCGATCGCCCGCTTGGAGGCGTCGTCCCTGCTGAGGCCGAGGGTCTCGTGCACCCCCTCGGCGATCTGCGCGCCGACCCTGATGGTCGGGTTGAGCGAGCGCGTCGGGTCCTGGAAGACGATGCCGATCCCGCGGCCGCGGATCGCGCGCCACTCCTTCTCGCTGCGGCCGAGCAGCTCCTCCCCGTCGAAACGGATCGATCCGCTCGACGAGAAGCTGTTCGAAGGGACGAGGCCGAGGATCGAGCGCGCGGTGACCGACTTCCCCGAGCCCGACTCGCCGACGAGCACGAAGGTCTTGCCGCGGGTGAGCTCGAAGGAGACGCCGCGCACGGCGTGGACGTCGCCCGCCTTCTGGCGGAAGGTGACGTGCAGGTCGCGCACCTCGATCAACCGTTCGCCACCGGAGGCCTCGGCGTCGGGGAGGAGGTGGCTCGGCACCTCGATTTCGGGGGTGCGCACCTGGTTCATCGGCCGAACCTCGCCCGGACCTGCTCGCCGACGAGGTTCAGGCAACAGACGGTGACGAAGAGGAAGGCTCCGGGGACGATCACGTTGATCGGCGCCGTCTCCAGGTACTGGGTGCCGGCGTAGACCATGTTCCCCCAGCTCGGGGCGGGGGGCCGGATGCCGGCGCCGAGGAAGGAGAGCGTCGCCTCGACGAGCATCACCACCGAGACGGTGATCGGGAAGATCGTGATCAGGCTCGGGACGATGTTCGGGTAGATGTGCCGGAGGGTGATGTGGCGCCGGCGCGCCCCCATGATGCGCGTCGCGACCACGAACTCGCGCTCGCGGATCCGCAGCGTCCCCGCGCGTGAGAGCCGGGCGTAGTTCGGGACCGAGAGCACCGTGAGGGCGATCCCCTCGTGGAACTCGCTCGGGCCGAGGTACTCGGCGATGATGAGGGCGAGGATGAGCGCCGGGAAGGCGAGCTGCACGTCGATGAGGCGCATCAGCGCGGTGTCGAGGGCGCCGCCGAAGTAGCCCGCGAGCATCCCGAGGTTGCTGCCGATCAGCACGCCGGCGAGCGTCGCCCCGAGGCCGACCTCGATCGACACCCGCCCCCCGACGAGGCTCCGCGAGAGCAGGTCGTTGCCGAGCGGGTCGGTGCCGAGCAGGTGGCCCTGCTGCCCGAGGCCGAGGTTCGCGTTCGCGAGGTTGCCGTCCTGGTAGGCCGGCAGGTGGAACAGCGCGGGGCCGAAGAAGCAGGCGAGCACCATCAGCAGGAGGATCCCGAGCGGGATCATCATCGCGAGGTTGCCCTTCAGGCGGATCGAGCGCGCCCGGCCGTCGAGCAGCGCGCCGAAGCGCCGGAGGGGGACCGCCTCAGTGGGCAGAGCCATAGCGCACCCTCGGGTCGAGCAGCAGGTAGGCGATGTCGGTGAGCAGATTGGCGACCACCACGGAGAGGCAGATCACGCCGACGAGCCCCTGCACGACCGGCGAGTCCTTCTGCTGGACCGACGAGTTGAGGAGCCCCCCCATGCCAGCGAGGTTAAAGACGGTCTCGGTGACGACGGCGCCCCCGATGAGCACCCCGACGTTCGTGCCGAGGACGGTGATGAAGGAGAAGAGCGAGTTCTTGAAGACGTGACGGATGAGCACCCGCCACTCGCTGAGGCCCTTGGAGCGGGCGGTGAGGACGTACTCCTCGCCGTAGAGCTGGTCGACCATGTCGCCGCGGAGGATCCGCGAGTAGGTGGCGAAGAAGGCGAAGCCGAGCGCCACCCCCGGCAGGATCATGATCCGCAGGTTCTGCCAGAGGTTCTGGGTGATCGGCACGAAGCCGACCGAGGGCACGATCTTCAGCTTGACGGCGAAGACGAGGAGCAGCAGCGGCCCGAGCACGAAGCCCGGCATCGAGAAGCCGACCATCGCGACGCCGCGGCCCATCCAGTCGGCAGCCTTCATCGGGCGGCGGGCGGCGAGGATCGAGGCCGGGACGGCGGTGATCACCGCAAGGAAGATCCCGAGGCAGATGAGCTCGAGGGTGACCGGGAAGCGCTGCACGATCTCGGAGGCCACCGACTGCTGGGTCTGGTACGAGTAGCCGAGGTGGCCGTGCAGCGCCTGCCAGAGCCAGGAAAAGTAGCGGTAGAGCAGGGAGTGGTTGAGCCCGTACTTGAGGTCGAACTGGTGGATCGACTCCGGCGTCGCGCTGGTGCCGAGCACGGCGAGCGCGGTGTTCCCCTGCTGGAGGTTGACGAGGAGGAACGAGACGAAGGTCGCCGCGAGCGCGACGGGGACAAGATGGATCGCCCGCCGCCAGATGATCTGCAGTGCTTGGTTCACCCCCGCCCGCTTTCTGCCGCGATGCCCTTACCGACCACCTGCCGAGCTGCGCTCCAGCACCGCTTGTCGCGGCGAGAGGTAGAGGTAGGGGAACTCGCGCTTCGCGGCGCGCTCGAAGAAGTAGCGGATGCCGAAGGCGATCCGCACCATCTCTGAGGGGACGTCCCCCTCGTTCACGTGGCGGTGCGGCGTCTGCGGGCCCGGCACGTGGAAGGCGGTGCCGGTCTTCCACGGGACCTTCTCGTCGCCGACGGTCGAGTACCCCTCCCCCTGGAGGATGTAGAGGTGCGCCTCCATGTGGGCGTGCATCCCGCCGTACTCGTGCGGGGGATCGGTGAGCAGGCCGCTGATCTCGACCTCGTGCATGCGCACGTCGTTGGTGTCCTTGCCGATGCGCATGTAGCCGAGGATCTGGGACTTGTGGAAGCCCGGTGGCAGGCTCGCCATGCCGTCGAGGTCGCCGAGGATGAGCGGATGCTCGGGGTCGAACTCGGGCATCTCGTTCGGCATCGTCGGCACGCCGTCGCCCTCGCCCTTGCTCAGGATCGCGTCCTCGCGGTGCAAAAGCACCCGCGAGCCGTCCGCCGCGTAGCCGTTCGGCGAGGTCTCGACGTCCGGCTCGGTGGTGGTGCGCCCCCAGTCCTCGACCTGCACGGTGCGGTGCAGCCCGCAGAAGTGCTCGAGGTGGGGGGAGAGGACCGACAGGTAGCGGGCGGTCGTCTCACCGGTGTTGAAGTGCTGGTGCACCGCGCCGAAGGGGATCGCGACGAGGCTGTGCTTCTTCCAGTCGTAGCGCACGTTGTCGACGACGCTGTAGCCCTCGCCCTCGACGATGAGCACCGCCTCCTCGCCGTGCTTGTGCGCCCCGGAGTGCGCGTGCGGGGGGATCTCCGCGATCATCGTGACCGTCCCCCAGGTGCGGAAGCCCGTCTCGGGGGCGACCATCAGGGCGGCGCGCGCGTCCTGGCGCGTCTCCACCCACTCGAGCTCCTCCTCGTGGATGTTCTTGCGGGCCAGCCGTCGCTCTTCCTCGGCCCGGTCCCACATTCCGAGCCAGTTGTCGTAAAAGTTCGTCACCGCGTCCCCTCCCGCCGGAATCGCACTCCTCCCGGCCCCCGATTCCCCCTCGTCAACATTTCGAACGGATGTCTCCGGTGCTGCCCTTGCAGCGCCGGCTTCCGCCCTGCACACAAGAACGCCCTGCTAGCGGTGCTTGTCCCGCCCCAGCGGGGCACGCTACCACGCTCGGTGACTTGTCAACCCCGCAAACTTTTGCATGGCTGAGGAGCGGCGCGAGGCGCCCGCGCGGGTCCCTTGTCCTTGGCGGAAGAACTGCGTTTCGGTTACGGAGCCCGCAACGCGCGCCGCGGCGACGCAGTCCGACACGACTGCGCCGGAGTGGCCGCGCGGTACTATCGGCCCGCTCCGGGGGTGGGGTCCGCCGCGGCTTGGCGGGACGAGGGGGTTCATGCCGACTTTCGTGAACGACACCGAGCTGTTGAACCAGACGGGCCCGGGCACCGAGCTCGGCGAGCTGCTGCGGCGCTTTTGGGTGCCGGCGCTGCCCGCCGACGAGCTCCCCCTCGGATGGTCCGCCCCGGTGCGCGTCCAGCTGATGGGCGAGCGGCTCGTCTGCTTCCGGGACATGGAGGGGCGGATCGCCTTCTTGCAGGAGCTCTGCGCGCACCGCCGCGCTTCGCTGTTCTTCGGCCGCAACGAGGGCGAGAGCTCGCCCGACGGCCAGGTCGGGCTGCGCTGCGCCTACCACGGCTGGAAGTACGACGTCGACGGCCGCTGCATCGACATGCCGAACGAGCCGGCGGCCAGCCGCTTCAAGGAGCACGTGCAGCTGACGAGCTACCCGGGCGTCGAGCGCGGCGGGATCATCTGGGCCTACATGGGGCCGGCGGAGCTGATGCCGGCGCTCCCCGAGCTCGAGTGGGCGATCGTCCCCTCCGAGCAGCGCTTCGTCTCCCGGCGCCTCGAGAACACGTGCTTCACCCAGGCGATGGAGGGCGGGATCGACTCGAGCCACGTCTCGTTCCTGCACGCCGACATCGGTTACTGGTCCGGGAGCGGCCCGCTCACCCAGTCCCGGCTGCTGAACGCCGACACCGCGCCGCGCTTCTTCATCGAGCCGACGGAATACGGCCTCCTCATCGGCGCCCGAAGGAACGCTCCCGACGGCGGTTATTACTGGCGGATCACGCAGTGGCTGATGCCCTGGTACACCTTCATTCCGCGCGACGGGGACGGTGCGATCGGTGCGCACGCCTGGGTGCCGATCGACGATACGCACTGCATGGCGTGGAGCATCACCTATCACCCCGAGCGAGCGCTCAACGCGCGCGAGCGGGAATTCTGCACGAACGGTCTGGGAATTCACGCGATCTGCCTGCCGGGGACGAACATCCCCATCCAGAACGAGCACAACGACTATCTCATCGACCGCCGCCTGCAGGCGCACATGATCTCGATCAGCGGAATTTCCGGGGTCGGCACCCAGGACTCGGCGATGCAGGAGAGTATGGGACCGGAGTTCGACCCCTCCCGCGAGCGCCTCGGGAGCTCGGACGCGGCGATCGTCGCGTCGCGCAGCCGCCTCGTCGCCGAGGCGCACGCGGTCCGGGACGGGGGAACGCCCTCCGGCCTCGAGCCGGTCGCGCAGCGGGTGCGCTCCACCACGGCGATCCTCACCGAGGAGGAGTCCTGGGTCGAGGCCACGGCGGAGTCCCGCCAGGCGGACTCGCGGCACTACTCGACGCTCGGCTGAGCCGCCGCCCTGGCGCCGGCTTTCGCCGGGCCGGGGCGGGCTCGCGGTCGGCCCTCAGCTCCGCCCGGCCGAGCTCCGCTCGAGGACGGCCTGACGCGGCGAGAGGTAGAGGTAGGGGAACTCGCGCTTCGCCGAACGCTCGAAGAAGTAGCGGATGCCGAAGGCGATGCGGACCATCTCGGAGTGCTCGTCGGACTCGTTGACGTGACGGTGGGGGGTCTGCGGCCCCGGCACCCACCATGCGCTGCCCTTTCTCCACTCCACCTTCTCGTCACCGACCGTCGTGTAGCCGTGGCCGGCGAGGCAGTACAGGTGCGCCTCCATGTGCGCGTGCATCCCGCCGTACGCGTGCGGCTCGTCGGAGAGGATGCCGCTGATCTCGTTCTCGTAGACCCGGAAGCCGTTCACCTCGCGGCGGCAGCTCATGAAGCCGACCCCCGACGAGCCGCCGTGGTGCATGCCGACCGGAAGGCGGCCCATGCCGTCGAGGTCGCCGAGGATGAGGGGGTGCTCGGGGTCGAACTCCGGCATCTCCGCGGGTATCTCGGGGACGGGCACCCCGTCGGTCTCCCCGCCCTGGCGGGTGCCGTCCTCGCGGTGCAGCACGATCCGGTTGCCCTCCGGGGCGAGGCCGTCCGGCGAGCGCTCGACGTCGGGCTCGGTGCTCGTCATGCCGAAGGGCTCGACCTGGATCGTGCGGTGCAGGCCGGCGTAGTGCTCGAGGTGGACCGAGAGGATCGAGACGTAGCGGACCGTGTCATCCCCGGTGTTGAAGTGCTGGTGCACCGCGCCGAAGGGGACGGCGACGACGCTGTGGCGCTTCCAGTCGTAGCGGATGTTGTCGATCACGCTGTAGCCCGTGCCCTCGACGATGAGGATCGCTTCTTCGCCGTGTTTGTGGGCTCCGGTGTGCCCACCGGAAGGGATCTCAGCGGTCATCGTCGTCGTCCCCCAGGTCCGGAATCCGGTCTCCGGGGAGATCATCAATGCCGCGCGGAAATCCTGCGCGGTCTCGACCCACTGGAGCTCCTCTTCATGGATATTGCGTCGTGAAGCGGCTCGCTCTTCCTCGGCCTTGTCCCACATGCCGAGCCAGTTGTCGTAGAAATTTGCCATACCGCCCCCCTGTAAATGGACCCTCCGCAAAATAGCGCTGAGCGGGTCGCGACGCTCGGGGAATCCGCGCGCGACCGGCGCGGGCCGGCGATTGCTGCCGAGGACGCGCCTCTGGGAGAATGGGCGGGTGCCCAGGCGTCCCCTCCTCACCGCGCTGTCCTGCGGCGCTGTGGTCGGGGGAGGGACGCTCATCGGGCGACGCCTCGGCTACGAGATGGGGCCGAACCTCGTCGTGCGCTGCCGGAGGGGCCACCTCTTCACGACCGTGTGGTTCCCCGGCGCCACCGTGAAGTCCCTCGACCTCGTGATCGCGCGGCTGCAGCGCTGCCCGGTCGGCGGCCACCTCAGCCTCGTGACGCCGGTGCGGGAGCGGGAGCTGAGTGACGCGGAGCGCACCGCCGCGCACGCCGTGCACGACCTGCGCCTCCCCTGAGGGACACCGACGGGCGAAGTGACCGAACCGGCCGAGTGGGTCGCCTTCAGGCTCCCGGCAGCGAGGTGTAGGCGGCAAAGCCGCGCTCCTTGATCTCCGCGAGCGTCGCTCCGAGGCTCCCGGCCTCGGCCGCCCCGGCCGGGAAGTGGAAGGTGCCGCGCCGCGCCCCGGCAGCGATCAGGCCGCGGGCGAGTTGCTCCGCCGCGGCCGACGGGGCTCTCCCGTCCGCCGTGTCCGCGTCATCCGTGCCGTGCAGGACGAGCTCGATCGTCGTCGTGCGGCCATCGATGCTCGTCGCCCCGACGAGGAATCTGCGGCGCTGTTCGCCTGGCGGGAGCGCCTGCACGGCGAGCATCGAGGCGAGCGCCGGGTGGCGGGAGGCCTCGCAGGGACAGAACGCCGCCTCGTCCTCATAGGAGTAGGCGAGGACCTCGCCGCAGGCCGGGCAGCGGCCGTAGTGGGCCTCGTCGTGCGCGAGGCGCTCCTCGCTGCGCGGGTCGCCGCTCATCGGCGCGCGCGCATCGCGTGCAGGAGCGCGCGGCCCACGTTCGCCTCCTCCCGCTCGAGGCGACGCAGTGCGAGGCGCCGGGCGTAAGCGATTGGGTCACGGCGGGCCGCGAACAGATGACGTGTAAAGCGCAGCGCCGTGGCGCCGCGCGGGAGCGCCCGCTTCATGGGCTCGATGTTAGGAAGCTGCCGGACCGTCGAGCGGCAGAGCCAGCCCCGAGTGCTCAGGCGGCCGAAAGGCGAGGCAGCCGGCCGCAACGGCCAGAACTCAGTGGGTCTGCAGGAGCGGGCGAATTTCGTAGCCGCAGACGAAGGCGCCGGCAACCTTGTGCGAGAAGCGCTCGATCGAGGCGCCTGGGAGCACCTCGCGCAGAAGGTCGAGCTCGGAGTCGCAGGTCTCCCCGTACTGCGAGGCGAGCGCCCAGATCGCGCAGTTGTGGAGCGTGAGGCGGTACGTCTCGCCCGCCGACCGCTCGACGTCGGCGAGGTAGCCCTCGCCGTCGAGGAGGCGCACGAGGGCATCCATCTTCGCCTCCAGGCCCTCCTCGCCGGCGAGCAGGTCGCGCACCTGGTCGACGCGGTGCCCGCGGCGGCGGTCGAGGATGCGGGGGAGCAGCTGCGGGTCCTCCTCGGCCATCAGGTCGAGCAGCTCGCGGGTGAGGCCGTCGGCGCCGCTCTGGAAGTGGGCATCGGCGAGCTCGGTCGAGTGGAAGATGTCCGCCGGGCGGCCCGGACGCCCACGCGCCTGGCGGGAGCTGATCACCCCGGACGACTTGAGGGTCGCGAGATGCTGGCGGACGCCGCTCGCAGTGATGCCGAGATCCTCGGCGAGCTCCTCGGCGGTCGCTTCGCCGCGGCGCTTTAGCGCGACGAGGACCTGTCGCTGCGCCGGCGAGAGGCCGGCGAGCGCCGGTGGGGCGCTGCTCATGCCTGTCAATGTACCCTCGACCCCTCGTTCTCGCTAGTTTGGCAAGTAACAACTTTCGAATCTAACCTGTGCGCAGGCTCCGGCGGCTCCGCCCGTGGGACGTGGTCGGCGCCACGAAGGAGACGAGGTTCAGAGATGGCCAGTGCGTCAGGAGAGGGCTGGAGCGGCGTGCGATGACTGAGGTGCAGAGCGAGGTCCGCGACCTCGCGAGCCGCGAGTACAAGTACGGTTTCGTCACCGACCTCGACGCCGACGCCGTCCCCCGTGGCCTCGACGAGGGCGTGATCCGTGCCATCTCCGCGAAGAAGGATGAGCCGGAGTGGCTGCTCGAGTGGCGGCTGCGCGCCTTCCGCTTCTGGCAGACGATGCGCGAGCCCACCTGGCAGAACGTCCACTACGACCCGATCGACTACCAGGACATGATCTACTACTCGGCCCCCAAGCCGAAAAAGGTGCTGGCGAGCCTCGACGAGGTCGACCCCGACGTGCGCGCGATGTTCGACAAGCTCGGGATCTCCCTCGCCGAGCAGGAGCGGATGAGCGGCGTCGCCGTCGACGCGGTCGTCGACTCGGTCTCGGTCGCCACGACCTTCAAGGCCAAGCTCGCCGAGGCCGGCGTGATCTTCTGCTCCTTCTCCGAGGCGGTCCACAACCACCCCGACCTCGTCCGCAAGTACCTCGGCTCGGTGGTCCCCTTCCGGGACAACTTCTTCGCGACGTTGAACTCGGCGGTCTTCTCCGACGGCTCCTTCTGCTACGTGCCGAAGGGCGTCCGCTGCCCGATGGAGCTCTCCACCTATTTCCGGATCAACGCCGCCGAGACCGGGCAGTTCGAGCGCACGCTGATCATCGCCGACGAAGGCGCCTCGGTGAGCTACCTCGAGGGCTGCACGGCGCCGATGCGCGACGAGAACCAGCTGCACGCCGCGGTCGTCGAGCTCGTCGCCCTCGACAACGCGCAGATCAAGTACTCGACGGTGCAGAACTGGTACCCCGGCGACGCCGAGGGGCGCGGCGGGATCTTCAACTTCGTCACCAAGCGCGGCAAGTGCGCCGGCGTGAACTCGAAGATCTCCTGGACCCAGGTCGAGACGGGCTCGGCGATCACCTGGAAGTACCCGGGGGTCGTCCTGCAGGGGGACAACTCGGTCGGCGAGTTCTACTCCGTCGCCCTCACCGCCAACCACCAGCAGGCCGACACCGGGACCAAGATGCTGCACATCGGGAAGAACACCCGCTCGACGATCCTCTCCAAGGCGATCTCGGTCGGCCACGGGCAGAACACCTACCGGGGCGCGGTGAACGTGCTGCGCTCGGCGCACAACGCCCGCAACCACACCCAGTGCGACTCGCTCCTCATCGGCTCCCGCTCTGGGGCCTACACCTTCCCCTACATCGAGGTGAAGCACCCCTCCGCGCAGGTCGAGCACGAGGCCTCGACCTCCAAGATCGGTGAGGACCAGCTCTTCTACTGCCGCCAACGGGGGATCTCCGCGGAGGACGCCGTCTCGATGATCGTGAACGGCTTCTGCCGCGAGGTCTTCAAGGAGCTGCCGATGGAGTTCGCCGTCGAGGCGCAGAAGCTGCTCAACGTGAGCCTCGAGGGGAGCATCGGCTGATGCTCGTGATCGAGGACCTGCACGCGAAGGTCGGCGAGGTCGAGATCCTGCGGGGGATCGACCTCGAGGTCGGCCCCGGCGAGGTGCACGCGGTGATGGGGCCGAACGGCTCGGGGAAGAGCACGCTCGCGAACGTGCTCGCCGGGCGCGAGGACTACACGGTGACCTCCGGCAAGGTCACCTTCGACGGCGTCGACCTGCTCGCCCTCGCCCCCGAGGAGCGCGCCGCCGCCGGTGTCTTCCTCGCCTTCCAGTACCCCGTCGAGATCCCCGGCGTCGGCAACATCGTCTTCCTGCGGGCCGCGCTGAACGCGATCCGCCGCAGCCGTGGCGAGGAGGAGCTCGACGCGATGGACTTCCTCGCGATCGCCAAGGAGAAGATGAAGATCGTCGACATGGACGCGAGCTTCACCGGCCGCGCGGTGAACGAGGGCTTCTCCGGCGGCGAGAAGAAGCGCAACGAGATCTTCCAGATGGCCGTGCTCGAGCCGCGCCTCGCGATCCTCGACGAGACCGACTCCGGCCTCGACATCGACGCCCTGCAGTCGGTGGCGGCCGGCGTGAACGCGCTCCGCGACCCGGCGCGCTCGATGCTCGTGATCACCCACTACCAGCGCCTCCTCGACTACATCGTCCCGGACCGGATCCACGTGCTGCGCGCCGGGCGGATCGAGCGCTCGGGGGACAAGGAGCTCGCCCTCGAGCTCGAGGCGCACGGCTACGGCGCCGGCGAGGGCGGGAAGTGACCGCACTAACGGCGACCCTCGACTGGGCGGGCCCCCTCCCCGTCGAGGACAGCGGCGACGACAGCTGGCTCGGCGCGCTGCGGCGCGAGGCCTACGCGCGCGCCGCCGCCCAGGGCTTCCCGACGCGAAAGCACGAGGACTGGCGTTACACCCGTCTCGCGCCGCTGCTCGCGCTCGAGCTCTCCGTCGCCGCGGATGCGCCCGCGCCCGAGGAACTCGCCGCCCTCGACGCCCGCGTCCCGGATCTCGGCGGCGCCCGCGTCGTGTTCGTGAACGGACACCTCGACAGCTCCCGCTCCCGCCTCGGCGGGGACGCGGCGGGCTTTCGCGTGAAGGCGCTCGCGCAGGCGCTCGTCGAGGACCGCGCCGTCCTCGAGGCGCACCTGCGCGCCGCGCTCGCCACCTCGGACACCTTCGGCTCGCTCAACACCGCCTTCGCCGCGGACGGCGCCTACCTCGTGATCGACGAGGAGGCGGTGATCGAGGCGCCGCTCCACCTCGTCTTCCTGCAGAGCCGCACGGCCGGGCCGCTGCTCGTGAGCCCCCGCACCGTCGTCGTCGCCGGCGCGCACAGCCGGGCGACGGTCGTCGAGAGCTACTACGGCGCCGCCGACGGCTGCTACCTCGACAACGCGGTCACCGAGATCGTGCTCGGCGCGGGCGCGACGCTCTCCCACTACAAGGTGCAGCTCGAGGGTGAGCAGGCCTTCCACCTCGCCGCCCTCGACGTCCGCCAGGGTCGCGACAGCCACTTCTCTTCGCAGTCGCTCGCGCTCGGGGGGGCGATCGCCCGTCACGAGGTGCAGGTCCACCTCACCGGCGAGGGCGCCTCCGCCGAGGTGAACGGCCTTTTCATGCCCCACGGCGAGCAGCAGCACGACAACCCGACGACGATCGCCCACGACGCCGGCCACTGCGTGAGCCGCGAGCTCTACAAGGGCGTGGTCGACGACCGGGCGCACGGTGTCTTCAACGGCAGGGTGCTCGTCGCCCTCGACGCCGGCGGCACCGACGCCAGCCAGGCGAACAAGAACCTCCTCCTCTCGGACCAGGCCGAGGTGGACACCCGCCCCCGCCTCGAGATCCTCGCCGACGACGTGAAGGTCTCCCACGGCGCGGCTGTGGGGCAGCTCGACGACGAGGCGCTCTTCTACCTCCGCTCGCGGGGCATCCCCGAGGAGGCCGCCCGCCAGCTCCTCATCTCGGGGTTCGTCGGCGAGCTCCTCGAGCGCTTCGAGCCGGCGCTCCTGCGCAGCCACGTGCACGAGCTCGTCGCCGAGCGGGTGCCCGTTGCGAGCCGGGCCGGCCGATGACCACCCCCGTCGCCGAGGCGGCGCTGCTCGGTCGCCTCGACATCGAGGCGCTGCGCGCCGAGTTCCCGATCCTCTCCACCCGTCCCTACGGCAAGCCCCTCGTCTACCTCGACTCGGCGGCGACGAGCCACAAGCCGCAGGTCGTGCTGGACGCGATCACCGCCTTCTACGCCGGCCACAACGCGAACGTCCACCGCGGCGTGCACTACCTCTCTGAGCGGGCGACCGAGGACTACGAGGGGGCGCGGGCGCGCCTCGCCGCCTTCCTCGGGGCCGCCGCGGACTCCGAGGTGATCTTCACCCGCGGCACCACCGAGGCGCTGAACCTCGTCGCCCACAGCTACGGCCGCACCCACCTGCGCGCCGGCGACGAGGTCCTCGTCACCGAGATGGAGCACCACTCGAACATCGTCCCCTGGCAGCTCGTCTGCGAGGAGCGGGGGGCGCACCTCGTCGTCCTCCCGGTCGACGACACGGGCGTCCTCGAGCTCTCGGCGCTCGACTCGCTGCTCAGCGAGCGGACGCGGATCGTCGCCCTCGCCCACGTCTCGAACGTGCTCGGCGCCGTGAACCCGGTGCGCGAGGTCGCGGCGCGCGCGCACGGCGTCGGCGCGGTCGTCGTCGTCGACGGCGCGCAGGCCGTCCCGCACCTGCCGGTCGACGTCGCCGAGCTCGGCTGTGACTTCTACGCCTTCTCGGGCCACAAGATGTACGGGCCGACCGGCATCGGGGTGCTCTGGGGGCGGCGCGAGCTCCTCGAGGAGATGCCCCCCTACCAGGGCGGTGGCGACATGATCCGCACCGTGCGCTTCTCGGGGACGACCTACGCCGCGCCGCCGCAGCGCTTCGAGGCCGGGACCCCGGACCTCTCGGGCGCGGTCGGCCTGGCGAGCGCGGTCGGCTTCCTCGAGCGCATACGCGGCGAGGGGCTGGAGCGCCACGAGGCCGCGGTCCTCTCCTACGGCACGGCCGCCCTTGAAGCGGTGCCCGGCCTCACCCTCGTCGGGACGGCGCCCGCCAAGGTCGGCGTCCTCTCGTTCACCCTCGCCGACGTGCACCCGCACGACATCGGCACGATCCTCGACCGCGAGGGGGTCGCGGTGCGCACCGGCCACCACTGCGCGCAGCCGCTGATGGAGCGCCTCGGCATCCCAGCGACGGCGCGCGCCTCGCTCGGCTGCTACTCGACGACGACCGAGATCGACGCGCTCGTCGCCGCGCTGCACAAGGTGGAGGAGGCCTTCCGGTGAGCGAGCTCGGCGACCTCTACCAAGAGGTGATCATCGAGCACTCGAAGTCGCCGCGGAACTTCGCGGTGCTCGCGGACGCGACGGCGACCGTCGAGGCCTACAACCCGCTCTGCGGGGACCAGATCACCCTCTATCTGAAGATGGCCGACGGCCGCATCGCGGACATCTCCTTCCAGGGCCAGGGCTGCGCGATCTCCAAGGCCTCGACGTCGCTCATGACCCAGGCGCTGAAGGGCGAGGACGAAGAGACGGCGCGCGCGCTCTTCGCAGAGGTGCACACGCTGCTCACCGAGGGGCCGGACGCCGTCGCCGAGCCGGAGCACCTCGGCAAGCTCGCGGTGCTCTCGGGCGTCTCGGAGTACCCGGCGCGGGTGAAGTGCGCGAGCCTCGGCTGGCACGCGCTGAAGAGCGCCCTCGACGAGGGCGCGCAGCCGGTGTCGACGGAGTGACGATGAGCGAGGCCCGCAGCCCGGTGATCGTCTCTCGCATCTGCGAGGCGACCCTCATCCCCGGTGGCACGAAGATGCTGCTGCACGAGGGGGAGGAGGTCTACGTCACCCAGTCGCTCGGCGGCACCTTCACGGTGACGACGATGCGCGGCTACCTCGCGCGCGTCGCCGGCGCGGACGCCGACGCGCTCGGCCTCGAGGCGCCGGAGGAGGCCCCCGCGGCAGCGGCTGGCAGCGGCGCCCCCGCCGACCTCGAGCAGGTGCTCGAGGAGCTGAAGAGCGTCTTTGACCCGGAGATCCCCGTCAACGTCGTCGACCTCGGCCTCATCTACGGCTGCGAGCTCAGCGAGGCGCCCGGGGGCGGCCAGCGCGTCGAGATCAAGATGTCGATGACCGCGCCCGGCTGCGGGATGGGCGACGTCCTCGCCGACGACGCGAAGACCGCCGTCGCCGCGCTGCCGGGCGTCGAGGAGGTCGACGTCGAGCTGGTCTGGGACCCGCCGTGGGACCTCTCGCGGATGTCCGAGGCGGCCCGCCTGCAGCTCGGCATGTACTGATCCGAGGGCTCCTCCCAATCACGCGAACGGCGAGGCGCGGGCGAGATCGGCCAGGTCGACGCTCATTTTCCGTCGCCGGTGTTTTCCCCGTCGACGATGTCGATCGGGCGGAGAACCGTTCGTCGTTTCGGTGTAGGCATCTACAGGAGGTAGGCGATGAAGTACATGCTGCTGATCCACACCAACGGCTCGGACTGGGAGGACCCGGCGGAGGCCGAGGCGATGATGGGCGAGTACATGGCGTTCACCCAGTCGATCGTCGAGAGCGGCGAGCTCGTGAGCGGTGACCCGCTCGAGGGCCCCGACACGGCGACGACGGTGAAGGTGCGCGGGGGGACGACCTCCACGACCGACGGCCCCTTCGCCGAGGTGAAGGAGTTCCTCGCCGGCTACTACATCGTCGACGTGAAGGACCTCGACCGCGCCCTCGAGCTGGCGGCGAGGATCCCCGACGCCCGCACCGCGGGCATCGAGGTGCGCCCGATCCGCGAGATGGGGATGCCGAGCTGAACCCTGAGCACGTGCTCGAGGCCGCGCTCCGCGAGGAGCGCGGCCTCGTGCTGGCCTCGCTCATCAAGAGCTGCGGCGACTTCGACCTCGCCGAGGACGCCCTCCAGGAAGCCGCGGTCGAGGCGCTGCGCCACTGGGGGGAGCGCCCCCCCGACCGCCCCGCGGCGTGGCTGCTCACGACGGCGCGCCGCAAGGCGATCGACCGGGCGCGCCGCGAGGTGCGCGGCAGCGAGCTCAGCGCCGCGGCGGGCGACCCCGCTGTCGAAGAGACCTACCTCGAGGACCCGGGGCCGGTCGCCGACGAGCGGCTGCGGCTGATCTTCACGTGCTGCCACCCGGCGATCGCCCCCGACGCCCGCGTCGCCCTCACGCTGCGCACCCTCGGGGGTCTCACGACCCCCGAGATCGCCCGCGCCTTCCTCGTCCCGGAGGCGACGATGGCGCAGCGCATCGTGCGCGCCAAGCGCAAGATCGCCGCCGCGCACATCCCCTACCGCGTGCCGCCGGCCGAGCAGCTCCCCGAGCGCCTCGCCTCGGTGCTGGCGGTGATCTACCTGATCTTCAACGAGGGCTACAGCGCGAGCGCCGGCGACAGCGTCGTCCGCCACGAGCTGTGCAACGAGGCGGTGCGCCTCGGCGAGGTGCTCGCCGCGCTCGTCCCCGACGAGCCCGAGGTGCGTGGCCTGCTCGCCCTGCTGCTGCTGCACGACGCCCGGCGGGCGACGCGCCTCGACCGGCGCGGCGACCTCGTCCTCCTCCCCGACCAGGACCGCAGCCAATGGGACCACAAGCAGATCGCGCGCGGCGTGGCGCTCGTCGAGGACAGCCTCGTCGCGAGCGGCGGCCGCCCCGGCCCCTACGCGCTGCAGGCGGCGATCGCCGCGTTGCACGCCGAGTCCGGAGAGGGCGGGGCGACGGACTGGCGCCAGATCGCCCTCCTCTACGGCGAGCTGCTGCGGGTGCTGCCGACGCCGATCGTCGCCCTCAACCGCGCCGTCGCCGTCTCGATGGCCGACGGGCCCGCCGCGGCGCTCGGCCTCGTCGAGGCGCTCGCTGGCGACGAGGTGCTCGCCCGCACCTACCTGCTTCCAGCGACGCGCGCCGACCTCCTCCGCCGCCTCGGCCGCACCGCGGAGGCGGCCGAGGCCTACCAGCGGGCCTTTGAGCTCGCGCCGACCGCACCCGAGCGCGCCTTCCTCGAGCGCCGGCGCGACGCGCTGCTGCGCGGCGAGGGCTGAGCGCGCTCCCGCGGGATCAGGCGACGACGCGCTGGCGCCGGCGTGCCGGCCGGGCGATCGTCGCCATTCCCGCCCGCTCTGGCGGCAGCAGCGCCTCGAGCGCGAGGTCGCGCAGCGGGAGGGAGAGGTAGTGGCCCTGCGCGACGGTGCAGCCGAGCGCGCGCAGGTGCAGCAGCTGCTCCTCGGACTCGACGCCCTCGACGACCGTCGTCGAGCCGATGGCCTTGGACATCGTGATCACCGCCGAGACGATCGCCGACTTCACGGGGTCGCTCGCGATCCCCTCGACGAAGGTGCGGTCGATCTTCACGACGTCGATCGGGAAGCTCGCGAGGTAGCCGAGGGCCGAGTAGCCGGTGCCGAAGTCGTCGATCGCGACGCGCGCCCCGAGGTCCTTCAGCCGCGCCAGCACCTCGTTGGTGCGGGCGACGTCCTCCATCGCGAGGCTCTCGGTGATCTCGAAACAGAGCTGGGCGGGATCGACGCCGGTGCGAGCGAAGACCTGCTCGATGTCGCTGATGAGCGCGGGGTCCTGGAACTGGCGGGCGGAGAGGTTGATCCCGACGGCGATCGGGGCGGCGAAGTCCTCGGCCCAGGCGCGCGCCTTGCGGCACGCCTGCAGGAGCACCTCGCGCCCGAGCGGCAGGATGAGGCCGGTGTCCTCGGCGAGGCCGATGAAGTGCTCGGGGGAGAGCACACCGCGTTCGGGGTGGTTCCAGCGGACGAGGGCCTCGACGGCGACGAGCGTCCGCTTCGCGACCGAGTAGAGGGGCTGGTAGTAGACCTCTATCTGACCGCGCTCGAGGGCGCGGCGGAGGCCCGCCTCGAGGTCGATGCGCTCGGCGGAGCGCAGCCCCATCGCCCCCGCGTCGAAGAGCCGGAAGGTCCCGCCCCGCCCCACCGCCTTGGCCTGGTACATCGCGACGTCGGCGTCGTGCAGCACGTCGTCGCGTCCCGCTCCCGCCCGGCTGAGGCCGATGCCGACGCTCACGCTCGCGACCACCTCGTGGCCGTCGGGGAGGGTGATCGGCGACCGCAGCGCCTCGAGGATGCGCTCCGCGGCGGCGGCGGCCTCGCCCTCCTGCACGTCCTCGAGCAGCAGCGTGAACTCGTCCCCGCCGAAGCGGGCGAGCGTGTCCCCAGGGCGCAGCGTCGCCGCGATCCGCTCGGCGATCGCCATCAGCAACGAGTCGCCGACGTGGTGGCCGAGGCTGTCGTTCACGATCTTGAAGCGGTCGACGTCGCAGAACAGCACGGCGTGAAGGCCGTGGTTGCGCTCGGCCCGGCGGAGCGCGTGGTCGAGGTGGTCGAGGAAGAGGCGACGGTTGGGCAGCGAGGTGAGCGCGTCGTGGAAGGCGTGGCGGGCGAGCTGCTCCTCGAGCTGCTTGCGCTCGCTGATGTCGCGAAAGACGAGCACGGCGCCGGTGACCGTCCCCCCCTCGGCGATCGGGGAGACGGTGCAGGCGACGTCGAACAGGCTCCCGTCGGCGCGCGGGAAGCGGGTGTCGTAGCTCACGCCGTCCGGCGTCGTGAAGGCGCGCTCGGCGGCGGTCACGACAAAGGGCGGCGCGAGCGGCCCCCGGCTCTCCTCGCCGAGCACGGTGACGTCGTCCCGCCCGCCCTGCAGCTCCCAGCCGAGCATGGTGCAGGCGGCGCGGTTGGCGAAGATGACGCGCCCGCTCCGGTCGACCGCGCAGACGCCCTCGCCGAGGCTCGAGGTGATCGCCGAGAGGCGCTCCTGCTGGCGGCGCTTGGACTCGTAGAGGGCGGCGTTCGACAGCGCCCCTGCGCCGACCGCGGCGAGCGCGTCGAGCAGCGACTGGTCCGCGGCGTCGAAGGGTTCGGTGCGGCTGCGGCCGTCGACGCCGAGGACGAGGTCGCCCTCGCCGAGGGGGAGCGCCGAGCTCAGCTCGTAGCCTCCCCCCGCGGGAGCGAGCGCCGCCTCCTGGCAGCGCAACAAGGCGCGCGCCGCGTCGAGGATGTCGCGGGTCACCTCCTTCGCGCCGATCGAACGGTGGACCGCGACCGTCGACTGGAACAGGCCCTGCATCCGGGCGCGGTCGCGGCGCGCCTCGAAGTGGCCGGCGAGCACCTGGCGGAGGATGAGCAGCGGCAGCACCGCGAGCGGCAGCGCCCAGGGGAACGCCGAGGTGACGAGGGCGCAGACGGTGGCGACGACGGTGCCCCCGCCCTCGACGCGCAGGCGGACGTCGAGGCCGTCGAGGATCCCGGACCGCCACGGCGCGCCGGTCGCCCAGAGGATCGCGGCGACCGCGGCGGAGTTCGCGACCGAGAAGATCGCCGCGGCGAGCAACGCCGCCGCCACCACCGTCGCCGAGAGCGGCCGGCCGGCCGCGCCCACGAGGTCGAAGACCGCGGCGGCGACCCCCGTCGCGGCCACCAGCTGACCCGTGTTGAAGAGCGACTTCGCGAGCGGCCGCCGCTTCAGCAGCTGCGCGGTGACCGACGCCGCGCCGAAGACCACCACGGTGAGGTCGGGGCCGACGAGCAGTACGAGCACGACGAGGAAGCCCTCGTCGAGGTGGATCGCCTCGGACTGCTCACCCACGTAGACGAGGAGCGGCCGCAGCCAGCTCCCGAGCACGAGGAGGCCGAAGACCCCACCGAGCACGAGGGCGCGCGTGGAGGGCGTCGCGCCCGAAAGGCGCGCCGACGCGCCGGCGAGCGCGGCGGCTCCGCCGAGCGCGGCGAGCGCGACGACGAGACGGGCGCGGGGCGGGAGGCTCACCGCCTGCGCCCCACGATCGGCCGCCCGCGCGGACCGGTCAGCTCCACGAAGAGCCGTTCCACGCCACCGAGCTCCACGCCTCGCCGTTCCAGGCGAGCGAGTCCCACTGCTCGCCGTTCCAGGCGAGCGAGCTCCAGGCGCTGCTCGACCAGGCCCCGCCGTTCCAGGCGAGGGAGTTGAAGGTGGCGCCGTTCCAGGCGAGGCTCGACCAGTTGCCGTTCCAGGCGAGGCTCGACCAGTTGCCGTTCCACGCGAGGCTCGACCAGTTGCCGGGGTTCCAGCTGGACTGCGCCCAGGCGTTCTCGAGGGACACGGTGAGGCCGAGCCGGACGGCGGGGCCCCCGGGGTGCGAGGTGAGGGTGAGGCCCGACACCGAGGCGGCGGCGGAGGCGTCAAGCTCACCGTGGCCGTCGACGAAGGGGTTCCCCACCGGCCCGGGGGTGGTGCTCGACAGCAGCGCCGCCTTCACCTGGTTGGGCTGCTCGGAGGGGTGGGCGGCGAGGAGGAGGGCGACCGCGCCGGAGGTCACCGCCGCGGAGAAGGAGGTGCCGGAGCCGACGAAGTTGCCGCTACCGACGCGCGCCTCGGGGTAGCTGGCCTCGACCGTCGAACCGGGGGCGGCGAGGCTCACGACCGAGCGCCCGGAGGTCACGAGGTCGGGCTTGAACCAGCCGTCGGGGTTCGTCGGCCCGGCGCTCGAGAAGCTCGCCATCTGGTCGGCGGCGGGCGCGCTCTGGCCGAGGTCGTCGACCGCACCCACCGTCACGACGTCGGGGTCGTCCCCCGGGGCGAGGATCGTGCCGTTGGTCGGACCGTCGTTGCCCGCGGAGGCGACGACGACGATGCCGGCCGCCCAGGCGCGCTCGACCGCCTGGTCCAGCGGGTCGAGTGCCGTCGACTCGACGGGGACGTAGCCGAGGGAGAGGTTGAGGACGCGGATGTGGAACGCGGCGGCGTGCGCGATGGTCCACCCCACGCCCTCGATGACGGTGGCGAGGTCGGTCGTCCCGCTCGCCCCTGCGACCTTGACGGCGACGAGCCCGGCCGCGGGCGCTTCCCCGAGGTAGGAGCCCCCCGACGAGGCGCCGTTGCTTGCGATCAGCCCGGCGACGAAGGTGCCGTGGCCGTACTGGTCGTTGAAGGGGTCGCCGCCGCCGCTGAGGTCGACGCCGCCGACGAGCCGACCGGCCAGGTCCGGCAGGTTGTCGATCCCGGTGTCGAGGACGGCGACGTTGACGCCGGCCCCCTCGTCGCCCGCCGACCAGAGGTCGGTCGCGCCGGTCTGCTGCGGGTAGACCGCGGCGGGCGGGCGCGTCGTCGCCGGCGCGGCGTCCGACTGCACCTGCACGGTGAGGTCGGGGGTCACCACCACGCCCGGGAGCAGCCCGAGGAGGGTCACCTCGAGCGGGGTGAGGGTCGCGGCGACGAGGCCGCCGACGCCGAGGTCCTCGAGGGCGGTCCCGCCGACCTGCTCGACGAGGCCGATGACGGTCGCGACGGCGCTCGAGCCGAGGTCGCCGATGACGTAACGCGCCCCCCCGCCGGAGAGCCCGGGCAGCAGCGCGGCGCCGGCAGGCGCGGCACCCGGCAGGGCGAGGGCGCCGACGAGCAGCGCTCCGGCGAGGGCGGTGCGTCGGGCGGCGCCGCCGGGGCGGCGGTGGTGGCGGATGTGAAGTCCCATCGGTCTCCTCCAGTGCGATCGGGTGCGTAACGGCACCGCGCCCCCGGGAACTCCAACGGATTTGCGCGATTTTCGTGAACTTTCACGCGGTGTGATCGGCCGACCGCGGAGCGTGTTGGCCCCGGGTCCCTTCGGGGTGGGTGGCGGGCCACCGGACCCACCGCCGGCCCACTCCCTCGACCCGACCATCGCCGGGGGGCGGCGGTAGGGTGGGCCGATGTTCGGTGGTGGGATCGGCAGCCGGGGCGGCTACGGGAACCCCACGCTGCGCAACATCCGGATCGGCCTCGTCGTCGCGGTGATCGCCGCCGGCCTCCTCTTCCATCGCTCGGGGAGCGCCTACTCCGCGATCCGGACCGTCTACCTCGTCGCGGTCCTCGGCTTCCTCGCCTACGGCTTCACCCGGCGCCGCCGCTCCGGCATCGGCGGCGCGCGGCGCCCCGGCTCGCTCCCCGGTGGGGCACCCCTCCCCGGAGGCTGGGGCGGCCAGCAGGGCGCGCCGGTCGACATCCGCCCGGCCCCCTCTGACCCGGCGCCACCGCTCGCCGCGGCGGGCTGGTTCCCGGAGCCGGACGACCCGGGGGTCGAGCGCTACTGGGACGGCGCGAACTGGTCCAAGCGGCGCCACCGCCAGGGCGACAGCTGGGTCGAGGACTAGCTCCCGGTGTCCGACCTGCCGCGCTACGCGGAGCTCCCCCCGGCAGCGAAGGGCGGCCGCTCCGCGTGGGGGGTCTTCGGCGCCGAGGACCAGATCGGGACGCTCAACCTCCTCACCCCCGAGCGGGTGGCGGCCGCGGCCCGCCTCATCGAGCGCGGCGACCGCTTCCCCCTCGACGCGCCGATCGACCTCTTCTCGCCGGCGCTCACCTCCCGCCGCGGCGTCCCCCGCCACCAGGTGCTGCACCGCGCGGGGACCTCCTCCTTCGACGACGTCTACGACAACTTCTACCCGCAGGCGGGTAGCCAGTGGGACTCCCTCGGCCACGTCGGCTACGACCTCGACGCCTTCTACAACGGGGCGAGCGAGGCCGACGTCGCGAGCGGCCGGCGCAACACGATCGAGCACGCCGCGGCGCACGGGATCGCCGGCCGCGGCGTCCTCCTCGACGTCGAGCGGGCCCTCACCTCGCGCGGCCGCGCCTATGACCCGGGCATCTCGACGCCGATCAGCGTCGAGGACCTCGAGCTCGCGCGCTCCGACGCCGCGCTCGCGATCACCCCCGGTGACCTGCTCCTCGTGCACACCGGCTTCGCCCGCTGGTACGCGGGCCAGCCGACCGAGGTGCGCGCCGAGCTCCCGTCCGACCTGCGGGCGCCGGGGCTCGAGCACAGCGAGGCCGTCTGCGAGTGGCTCTGGGACCAGCACGTGGCGGTGATCGCCTCGGACACCTTCGCCGTCGAGGCCTGGCCGCGCGACCTCGCGGAGATGCCCTTCGGCTACCTGCACCGCGTCCTCATCGGCCAGTTCGGCCTCTCCCTCGGCGAGCTGTGGTGGCTCGCCGACCTCGCCGAGGACTGCGCCGCTGACGGCCGCTACGAGATGTTCGTCACGGCTGCGCCGATGCGGGCGCCCGGCGGCATCGGCTCCCCGGCGAACGCGCTCGCGATCAAGTAGCCGCCCCGCCCTCGGGCGAGGGGCCGGTGGCGAGCGGCCGCTCCGGGTCGGCCGACCACTGCGACCACGAGCCGGGGTAGAGGCGCCCCGCCGCGAAGCCGGCGAGCTCGAGGGCGAGGAGGTTGTGGCAGGCCGTCACCCCCGAGCCGCAGTACGAGACGACCTCGTCGCCCGGGGCGAGACCCGCCGCGGCGAAGCGTTCGGCGAGCAGCTCGGGCGTGAGGAAGTGCCCGTTGGCGTCGAGGTTCTCGCGGCAGGGGAGGGAGCGGGCACCGGGGATGTGGCCGGTGCGGGGGTCGATCGGGTCGCCCTCGCCGCGGTAGCGGGCGGGGTCGCGGGCGTCGATCAGCAGCAGGCCGCCACCGGCGACCTCCTCGATGTCGGCGAGGCGCTCGGGGGGGAGGGGCCTGGCGCTGAAGTCCCCGGTGACGGCGACGACCTCCCCCTCCTCGAGCGCTCCCGGCCAGGCATCGATCCCGCCGTCGAGCAGCGCGCTCGAGCAGCCGAGGGCGCGCAGCATCCAGACGAGGCGGGCGGCGATCACGCCCCCCTGGTCGTCGTAGACGACGCTCTCGCTGTCGTCGGAGATGCCGTGGCGACGCATCGCGGCGGCGAACCGCTCCGCCGCAGGGAGGGGGTGGCGGCCGACCGCGGGGCCCGGGACGGCGGCGAGCTCGTGCTCGAGATCGACGAAGACCGCTCCGGGGAGGTGGCCGGCGAGGTAGGCGTCCCGGCCAGAGCGGCCGTCCAGGTACCAGCGGAGGTCGACGAGGACGAGGTCCTCCGGGTGCTCGGCGACGAACTCGGCGGTGACGACGGGCGGGAGCACCGGGCTAGCTTGCCGCTTGTCGCGCCTCGCGGCCAAGGAGGGACGGATCGGATGGCAGAGCTGCTCGCGACTCGCTCGCTGCACCGGTGAGCGCGACCCCGCTCGGCCTCGTCGCCGGGACCCTCACCACCGGTGCGTGGCTGCCCCAGCTCGTGCGCACCTGGCGGCTCGGTCGCGCCGAGGAGATCTCCTGGGGCTATCTCGCGGTCTTCGGGAGCGGCGTCACCTGCTGGCTCGTCTACGGC
The DNA here is from genome assembly GCA_035533595.1 of Acidimicrobiales bacterium. Taxonomy (NCBI): domain Bacteria; kingdom Bacillati; phylum Actinomycetota; class Acidimicrobiia; order Acidimicrobiales; species Acidimicrobiales bacterium. The sequence goes on along the minus strand of DATLTN010000047.1, from coordinate 42,871 downwards.
CTCGTCCTCTCCTCGCTGGCGATCATCGTCGCCAACGCGGCGACGATCGTCCTCGTCCTCGGCCTCGTCGCCCTGAAGTTGCGCACCCGCCCGGTCGACCGTCGCCTCGCCGACGAGGCGACGGGGCTCAGATAGCGGGCGGCGGTCGGCGATGGGGGAGATCGAGCGCGGCGGCCTCCGCCTCGCCTACGAGCGGCGCGGCGAGGGCCCCCCGGTCGTGTTCGTCTCCCCCCTCGGCTGGAGCGGCGCCCACTGGAGACTGCACCAGGTCGGCGCGCTCTCGGGCGAGTTCGAGGTGGTCACCTACGACCACCGGGGGACCGGTTCCTCGTCGGTGGCGGACGGCCCGTACTCGACCCGCCTCCTCGCGCGCGACCTCCTCGTCCTTTTCGAGGAGCTCGACCTCCTCGAGCCGCTGCGCGTCGTCGGCCTCGGGAGCGGTGGCGCCGTCGTGCAGTGGCTCTGCCTCGACCAGCCCGCGGCGGTGCGCGCCGCCGTCTTCGTCGCCTCCGGGCCGGGGCAGTTCGACGAACGCCCCCTCGCCCGCGACCTCCCCGCCGACGGGCTCGCCGCCGTGGAGGAGGAGTGGCCGGCCGCGCTCACCCGCCGCCTCGCCAGCCGGGAGTACTTCCTCGACCCCGCGGCGCCGGTCGTCGCCCCCTTCGTCGCCGCGGTGACGGACGGCGCGGCGGCTGCGGTCGCCTGGCGCTGGCACGCCGAGGCGGCGCGCGGCCACCAGCTGACCGAGCACATCGCGGAGATCGAGGTGCCCGCCCTCGTCGTGGTGGGCGAGGAGGACGAGGTCGCCCCGCCAGGCGAACCGAACCCGATCGAGAGCTCCCTCGAGCTCGCGAAGCGCCTCTTCTATGCCGAGTACGTGGAGATCCCCGGCGCGGCGCACGCCCTGCACGTCGAGCAGGCGGAGGCCTTCAACGCCTCGATCAGGGACTTCCTCACCCGCTACTGACCACTCAGCGAGGCCTGCACGTCGTAGTAGACCTGCATCCCCCCGAGGTAGTAGGGGCCGTGGCCGAGGGCGGCGGTGAGGTAGCTCGTCGCGAGGGCGGGATTGACCCCCATCGGGTCGACGAGGATCGCGTCCACCTTGTAGTTGCGCAGGAAGGCGCGGATCTCGGCGCGCGTCGCGGCGTCGTTCGGGGGCAGGGTCGCGCCGGCGGCCGGCGGCCCGAAGAGGACCGAGGCCGGCTGGCCGTAGAGGGCCTCGGTGAAGAGCACCTGGATGATGTCGGGGTGCAGCAGCGGCGGCGTGCCTTCGGGGGTGTTCGGCGGGTCCTGCGGCTCGTTCCACGGGCCGCTCACGATCGTGAAGCGCAGGCGTGTCTCGGCCTGCCACAGCAGCGCCTCGTTGTAGGGCCACACCGGGAGCGGGTAGGTGAGCACCACCGAGCCGCTCGGGATGGCGACCGCGCCGCCCTGCGTGAAGTACGCGGGCAGCTCGTCGGGGGCGGTCGCGAAGCTCGGATAGGGGATCCTCGGGATGATCGGCACGAGCGCGACGACGAGCGCCGCACCGAGCGCGAGGAGGCGCCAGTCGGCGCGCCGCCCCTCGGCACGCGCCCGCCAGCGGCCGATCACCTCGTCCACGCCGACGGCGACGACGAGCGCGACGAAGAGCTGGACGAACAGCGAGTAGCGCGAGGCGGCCTCGTCCTCGAAGAGCGGGAGGTGCGGGAAGAGGGCGAAGGGGAGGGTGATCCGGGTCACGTGCCCGTTCACGTTGAGCGGGGAGCCGAGCGAGAACACGAAGGCTGCGAAGGCGAGGAAGGCGGCCATCCCGACGAGGCGCCGCCGGCGCGCCGTGACGGCGAGGACGAGGAAGACGGCGAGGAGGGGGATCCCGAGGTAGAGGCCGTTCTCGATGAAGTCGGTGGAGACGAAGCTCGAGCCCCGCGCGATCAGCGAGGCGGGGCCGACCGCCTGGTTGCTCGTCGGGATGATGAGGCTCAGCAGGTCCTCGCGGAACTGCGCGATCTCATAGGGCGCCGGGTTGTGCACCACCCGCTGCGGGCCGGCGAGCATCGCCCAGGTCTGCCAGCCGCCGAGGAGGGCGAAGGGGGGGACGGCCCAGCACAGGCCGCGCACGACGCGGCGCAGCCGGCCGCGCACCTGGCGCGGGTAACGCGCCACGAGCGCCACGAGGGCGAGCAGGCAGAGCAGCGCCACGCCGGCGAGCACCTCGGCCGAGACGAGGAGCTCGCCTCCGGCTATGAGGCCGAGCCACAGCCCGAGGCGGCGCGCGTCGCGCCCCTCGCCGGTGACGATCCGGTCGAGGAGGAAGAAGATGAGCGGCGGGAAGGGGACGAAGACGAGGCCGAGATGGTCGTGGCCCTCGCTGATCATGTACGGCGAGAAGGCGTAGAGCAGGCCGCCGAGGAAGCAGGCGAGGCGCGAGCGGAGGTAGCGGCCGAGGACGAAGTACATCGCCAGCCCCGAACAGACGAAGGCGAGGCGCATCAGCAGGTTGTAGGTGGGGAGCGGCCCCGCGCTGAGGGTGAGCGGCGAGGCGACGAGGCCGAGGAGGGGGGCGAGGGTGTTCGAGGCCATGTTCGCCCCGAAGGGGTAGTTGATGCTGTTGGCGACGAAGGGGTCGTGGCCGTGGAAGAGCGCGTGCGGGAGCCAGGCGAGGTCCCAGACGTACTCGGCGACGTCGTCGCCGGTGTAGGTGAGGCGGCTTCCGTCAAGGAAGCCGACCGGCCAGTAGATGACGACGGTGACCGCCGCGTAGGCGACGGCGACGAGCGCGTGCACGAGCGCCGCGCCGGGGAGCGGTCGTCGCGCCGGGGTGCCCACCTCGGGCGCCGGGGTGTCCGCCTCGGGCGCCGGGGAGGCGGGCTCCTCGGCCGCGGGACCCGGTGGCGACTCCGTCGCAGGGATGGCCGGAGGAAGGCACGGCGGTGGGGAGTCCTCGCTCACCGGAGCTCACTCCTGGTCGGCACCGGCGGAGCGTAACTGAGGGGGTTTGCCGCCGGAGTTGCCGCCTCAGGACAGGAGCGGCAGCCGGGCGATCGCCGGGGCGAGGCCGTCGGCGGGGTGGGGGCGGCTCAAGAGGAAGCCCTGGACGCAGTCACAGCCGAGCGCGCGCAGGCGGCGCAGCTGGTCGGCGGTCTCGACGCCCTCCGCGATGACCTCCATCCCGAGCGCGTGCGCGAGGTGGATGACCGAGGCGACGATCTCCCGGTCGTAGGCGTCCTCGGAGAGGCCGGCGACGAAGCTCTGGTCGACTTTCACCCCGTCGACCGGCAGGCGCTTCAGGTAGCCGAGCGAGGCGTAGCCCGTGCCGAAGTCGTCGATCTCTAGCAGCACCCCGAGCGCCTTCAGCCGCCCGAGGAGCTCGAGCATCTCGTCCGCGCCGTCGAACAGCGCGCTCTCGGTGAGCTCGAGGCGCAGCGCGGAGCCGTCGACGCCGCTCTGACTGAGGGCCCGCTCGACGTTCTCGACGATGCCCGCCCCCTGCATCTGGCGGGCCGAGAGGTTGACCGCGACGAAGAAGCGGTCGTCGACGACGCCGTCTCGCCGCCAGGCGGCGAGCTGCTGCAGGGCGCGCTGCAGGACCCAGCTGCCGATCGAGACGATCGCCCCCGAGCGCTCCGCGGTCTCGAGGAAGTCGAGGGGCTCGAGCAGGCCGCGCGCCGGGTGCGCCCAGCGGACGAGGGCCTCGGCGCCGAGGGCGCGACCCGTCGCGAGGTCGAAGATCGGCTGGAACTCGAGGCGCAGCTCGTCGCGGGTGCTCGCGAGGGCGAGCTCGGCCTGGGTGCGCAGGCGCTCGCGGTGGCCGAGGCCGAGCTCGGGATCGTAGACGCGGAAGCCGCCGCCACCACTCGCCTTCGCCGCGTAGAGCGAGATGTCGGCCTCGCGCAGCAGCGCCTCGAGGTCGAGCGCGGGGGTGGAGCGCGCCGCGACCCCGACGCTCGCACCGATGCTGAACTGCTCGTGGTCGACGGTGATCGGCTGGCGCATCGTCTCGACGATGCGCGCCGCGGCCCTCGCCGCGTCCTCGGGCAGGGCGAGGTCGTCGAGGACGACCGCGAACTCGTCGCCGCCGATGCGGGCGACGCTGTCCGCCGGTCGCACGCAGGCGCTCAGGCGGGCGGCGACCTCGACGAGGACCGCGTCGCCGGCGGAGTGGCCGAGCGAGTCGTTCACGTCCTTGAAGCTGTCGAGGTCGCAGAAGAGCACCGCGACGTGGCGCCCCTCGCGCGGGGCGCGCAGCGTGGCCTCGAGGCACTCGGCGAAGAGCAGCCGGTTCGCGAGGCCGGTCAGCGGGTCGTGCTTGGCGAGGTGGGCGAGCTCGGCCTCCTCGTCGCGCAGCGCCGTGACGGCGCGCTGCAGGCGGGTCGCGAGGCGGGCGTTCTCGACGAGGATCACCACCTGGCGGGAGAGCACGGAGAGCACCGCGACGAGGCAGCTCACGGCGACGATCGCGTCCACCCGGCCGAGGTCGACCGACTGGCCGATCCCCGCCCCCACCGCCCCGAGCAGCAGCAGGTAGGGGAGGGCGAGCTGCCACCACGGGTGCGCCCGCATCGGCGGGGCCTCCTCGGCCTGCGCCGGCCACAGGGCGGCGAGGCCGACGAGCAGGAAGCCGGCCACCCAGCCGCCGTCGGTGACCCCGGAGAAGGCCGAGGGGCGGATCTGGGTCGCGTAGACGAAGCTCGTGTCCGAGACGACGAAGCCGAAGATGCCGGCGACGACGAGGGCGATGCGCACCCGGTCCTTGCGCCGCCGCTGCACAAGGAGGGCGACGGCCACCGAGGCGGTGACCACGTCGAAGAGCGGGTAGGCGAGGCTGATCGCCTCGGAGAAGCCGTTCGGGCGGCCGTCGAGCGCCGAGTCGAGGACCACGCTCCAGGTGATCGCCACGATCGAGGCCGCGACGATCACACCGTCAAGGACGAGGCGGAGTCGGAGGATGCGGCCGAGCTCGGAGCGACCGAGGGCGGCGACGCCCACCAGGATGAGCGCCGAAGCGGTCAGGTAGAAGACGTCCGAGGCCGACGGGAAGGGGAGCTCGTTGCCGCGGAAGACCGCCTGGTAGCTCCAGATCGCCTGGCCGACCGCCCAGACGAGCGCCGCGCAGCCGAGGAGGCGGAAGGGCTGGCGGAGCTCGGGCGCGCGCCGGGAGAGGCCGTAGGCACAGGCACCGGCGGCGAGCAGCGCGGCGGCGAGCTCGCCGATGTTGTCGACGTCCCCGGTGACGCCGACGCCGCCGAGGCGGAGCGCCATCCACGCCTCGAAGAGGCCGAAGACGAGCGCAGTGGCGATCGCGGCGACACGGAAGCGCTTCAGGGTGTCGCGCTGCTGGGGGACGGGCGCGACGAGGACGGGGAGGGGGGCGAGGTCTGCCTTGCGGCGCAGGAGGCCGGCGCGCCCGCGCACCGGCTCCACGGCTTCGAGGGGGAGGGAGTCCGTGATCATCTGCGCCCGCTGTCCCGGGGGTCGGCCGTGAGGGGGGTTCGCCGGGAACTGCGTCCTGTCCCTCCGGTGCGTCGCACTCTTCACTCCGCTCTGTCGTCTGCTGGTTTCGAGGGAGCCGTCGAGCGCTTTCATGATACTTCACGCATTCGCCCGCGACGCTGGCAGCGGCGAAGATGCGGCATGGCTGCTCCGTTGTGCCTGATGGCCGTGCACGCCCACCCCGACGACGAGGTGATCCCGACGGGCGGCGTGCTCGCGAGGTACGCGGCCGAAGGGGTCACCACGGTCGTCGTCACCTGCACCGACGGGCGGCAGGGCTTCGCTCCGGGCTTCGCGAACCCCGGCGAGCCCGGCCACGAGCCCGCCGCGGTGGCCGCCGTGCGCGCCCGCGAGCTCGAGGCCTCCTGCGCGCTGCTCGGCGTGCGCCACCTCGAGCGCCTCGGCTACGGGGACTCCGGGATGCGGGGCTGGGAGGGGAACGGCGACCCCACCTCGTTCTGCAACGCCGCCCTCGACGAGGCGGCGACGAAGGTCGCCGCGCTGCTCGCGCACTACCGCCCGCAGGTCGTCGTCACCTACGACGAGCGCGCCGGGGAGGGCCACCCGGACCACGTGATGGCGCACCGGGTGGCGCTCGCGGCGAGCGCCGAGAGCGGCATCCCCGACAAGCTCTACCTCTCGGTGCGGAGCGCCGCGTTCGTCGAGGAGATGGCGGCGGCGCGCGACGCCCTCGGCCTCTCGAGCCCGCGCCCGTCGGGGAGAGCGGGGCGGCGCGGCACCCCGGACGAGCTCGTGACCACCCGGGTCGACACCGGTGCCTACGCCCTCGTGAAGCAGCGCGCGCTCGCCGCGCACGCGAGCCAGCTCGACGGGAGCCCGTGGCTCGCCTTTCCCGAGGAGGTCCTCGAACACCTCTTCGCGAGCGAGACCTTCATCCGCCTCGACGACCGCACCGGCGCGCCGCTTCCCGAGGACGACCTCTTCGCCGGACTGCGGTAGACCTCCGCGTCACCGTCGCAGCGCGGCGGCACAATGTCGGAAACGACGACGGGGAGACGAACTTTGCCGGCGGTGCTCGGACAGCAGCGGTGCCCGAACTGCGGGGAGCGCTTCCGCGCCCTCAAGCCGCCGGCCGGCGCGCGCCGCGACTGCAAGTGCGGGAAGCGCTGGACGCTCACCTTCGAGCTCGTCGAGGGCGCGCTCGCAGAGCGCCTCGGGCAGTCGGCCTACCGGCTGAAGGTCGATCCCTACGTCGACGGCCGCCGCAGGGCCGCCGAAGGTGGCCAGCGCCTCTTCGACGAGGAGCTGAAGGTCGCCCCCGACGTGGAGCAGGCGCCGCCGAAGCGCGCGCGCCGGCTCGCGGTGAAGCGCGGCACCCACTTCCCGAGCGCGCGACGCCGCTGACGCCTTCCGGGCAGCCTCCTCACGAGGCGGTCTCGTTACCGAGGCGCAGCGCGTGCGGCCAGGTGTCGACCGAGTAGCCGGCGACGCGGTAGGTGTGGCTCGGCGCGCCGAAGGTGCGGGCGATCGCGGCGGGCACGATGCCGCCGAAGGGCTGCTTCGCGTAGACGAGGAAGGAGAAGCTCTGCCCCCGGTACCAGTCGGCGCTCGACTGCCGCCCGTCGGCGACGAGGCGACCCGCGCCGTCGGCGAGCACGGGGCGGAGGCGCACGGCGCCTCCTGTGTCGACGGTGACGACCGAGGCCGCCCAGTAGTCGCCGATCCCCTCGGTGAGGTGGTGGGCGAGGAGGAAGCGCTCGAGCGCGGCGCTGGCGCTGCGCGGCGGGCGCGCCGAGAGGTCGACCGCTGTCACCGCCGCCGAGGTGGCGAGTGACAGCGCCCCGAGCAGCACGCCCACGGCGAGCAGCGGACGCGGCGCACCGAGCACGAGGCGCCCGACGAGGCGTGCCGCGAGGAACGCGCCGAAGAGGACGACGGCGTCGAGGTAACGGGCGTAGGAGGGGCTGGCGCTCTCGGTCAGCTCGCAGAAGACCGCCACCCCGCCGAGGAGGCCGAAGAGGAGTTGGTCGTCGAGGCGCCAGTCCCGCTCCGCGGCGGGCGCGGCGCCCGCCCGGCCGATCCCCCGCACGAGGGCGACGGCCGCTCCGAGCACCCCTGCCGCGATCGCGAGCAGGCCGAGGAGGTGGGGGAGCTCGAGGAGCGGCGAGACCTTCGGTCCGCCGATCGCACCGCGGTGCACCCCGACGAAGGCGGCCAGCCAGTTGCCGAGCAGTCCCGGATCCGCCCGCAGCTGGGCGAGGGTGGTCCCCCGGCGGCTCGGCGCCAGCTGGAAGGTGCCGAGCGCCTCGGCGAGGAGGCGCACCACGAGCGCGAGCGCTACCGCTGCGGGCGCCGCGGCGAGCGACGCGGCGCCCCGGCGGAGCGAGTTCGTGCGCGCCGCCGCGGCCAGCCCCCCGAGCGCGACGGGGAGGACCCCGAGCGCGAGCGCCTGCAGGTCGCCGAGGAGTGCGCCGGCGAGGAGGGCCACGGCGAGGCACCAGCGCCAGCCGGGCGGCCTGCCGTCGAGGAGGGCCATCGCGCCGAGGCAGTACAGGACGGTGCCGACGTGCCAGGGCCCCTGCAGGAGGAAAAAGGCGAGGGCGTGGCCGGGGAGGACGAGCAGCGCCGCCACCGTGAACAGCGCGGCGAAGGCGGCTCTGCGGGGCTGGCCGCGCACGACGAGGAGGGTGCCGAGCAGCACCGTCGCCGCCGCGAGCACCGCCGGGACGAGATGCATCGCCGCCGCGCGCACCCCGCCGACGAGGACCGCGAGGGCGTAGAAGAGCACGTCGACGGTCCAGAAGGAGTCGAGCGAGAGCCGCCAGTGGGCGAGGGCGAGGTGACCGTCGCGCACCGCCGCGCCCTCGAGGACGACGGTCGCCCCGTCGGAGTTGCCGGCGAAGGCGTGCACCGAGACGAAGTAGTAGAGCGTGCTCAGCGCGAGGAGGCCGAGGGCGCCGAGGGCGGCGGAGCGCAACCGCCGGGAGCGCACGGGCTCAGGCGGCGTCGAAGGCTGCGAGAAGTTCGTCCTCGCGCATCGTGCCCGGCCCGCTCCCGCTCGCGACGAGCGCGCTGCCGAGGCGCATCACTGCGGCGTTCGCCGGCGTCGGCACGCCGTGCAGGCGCCCGAGGAGCACGATCTCCCCGTTCAGGTAGTCGGTCTCGACCGAGCCCGCGCCGCGCACGAGGCTCTGCCAGGTCGATCCCGCGGGGTGGGGGTGGCCCTCGACGGGGAGGAAGCGCACGAGCGCCTGCCGGCCCCCCTCCGCCCATTCTTCGGGCGAGACGGTCGCGATGCCGGCCGCGGCGAAGACCGCCCGCCCCTCGGCGCTCAGTCGTTCGAAGACCGGCCCCTCGCGCAACTCCGGCCCGCAGAGCGCGTGCACCACGTTCCCGAGGTTGCGGAGCAGCTTGGTGTGCTTCCACCGCATGACGTCCGCGCGGAGCGTCGTCGGCCACGTCGCGGCGGTGAAGTCGTCGGCGATCGTGCGGGCGCGGTCGTCGACGCCGCCGGGGTAGCGGCCGAGGTCGAAGGCCCCGCTCGTCGGGGCGGAGTGGGCCATCACCACCCCCGGCGCGAGGTAGGTCGTGGCGCAGACGACGCAGAGGCCGTAGACGTGCTCGAAGAAGCGCAGGGCGAGCCCTTCGTTGGCGATGCCGTTCTGCGCGCAGAGGAGGGCGATCGACGGTGGCGCGCAGCGTTCCAGCGCCTCGAGCGCGCCGAGGGTGTCCTGGCTCTTCATCGTGAGCACCACGACGTCGTCCGCGTCGAGGCCGACCTCGGCGGGGGTGCCGAAGACGGGCACGGGGAGGGTCACGGAGCCCTCGGGCGAGTCGACGCGCAGCCCCGAGGCGGCGATCGCGGCGCGGTGCTCGCCCCGGCAGATCAGCGCGACCTCGTTGCCGTGCTCGAAGAGGCGACCGCCGAGCACGCCACCGACGCCGCCCGCGCCGTAGATCACGTACCGCCCCACCGCCACCTCCACTCGCCGCTGCCCCGGACCTGGGGGAGACTACTGAGCATGGCCGCAGACGATCGGACCGTGCGACGCGTCGCCGCCGGAACGCTGAGCGCCGACACCGCGCAGTCGAGCGGCATGCGACGCCTCGCCGCGGTCTCCGGTCGGCTCACCGCTTCGGAGGCGCTGTTCATGGGCGAGACCCACATGGCGGCGGGGGCCGTCTCGGGCAACCACCACCACGGCGTCGCGGAGACGGCGATCTACGTCGTCTCCGGCAGCCCGGTCTTCGTCTATCTCGAGCACGGCGTGGAGGTGCGCGTCGAGGCGGCCCCCGGCGACTACGTGTACGTGCCCCCCTTCGCCCCCCACCGCGAGGAGAACCCCGGCGACGAGGTTGCCGTCGTCGTCATCGCGCGCACCACCGACGAGTCGATCGTCGTGAACCTCGAACGGCTCGACGAGCCGAGCGCCCCCGGGCGGAGCTGACCCGGCGGCCGCGGGGCCGAGCGGTCGCGGGCCGTCAGCTGTCCGGGGCGGGGCTCCCGCCGCGGCGTCGCCGACGGGAGCGCTCGAGGAGCGCAGGGCCGGCGAGACCGACGACCGCCAGCGCGAACAGCTCGGGGTAGTACGAGGGCGGCCGATAGCGGAAGGCGACGACGTGGCGGCCGGGGCTGACCGCGACGCCGACGAGCGCCGGGGCGACCATCTGGGTCGGCGCGGCGCGGCCGTCGACCGTGGCCGTCCAGCCCGGGTCGTAGGACACGGCGAGGACGACGACCGATCTGCCTGCGGCCGAGACGGTGGCGCTCGCCAGCCCCTCGGGGAGGTCGGTGCCCGCGGCCAGCACCGCGCCGGTCGTCGCTCGCGCCCCGCCCGCGGGGAGCGTCGTCGCGGGCGGCGACTGCCCGCCGTAGGCGATGACGGGATAGGGGCCGTCGAGGGCGAGCGACGAGTGCACGAAGGCCTCCGTCGCGAGGCCGATGTCGGTGCGGTCGGCGGGGATCACCCCCGCGGTCTGCACGACGCGGAAGTAGCCGTCGCCGTGCGTCTCGTAGAGCGCGTCGCCGCCGACGCGCTCTACGAGCGTGGCCCGCGCCGCGGCGATCACCTGACCCACTGCGGCGGGCGGGTTCAGCGCCGGGAGCAGCAGGTAGCGGATGCCGAAGAGCGGGTAGTCGGCGGGGTCGTCCTCGTCGAAGTAGCCCTCGGGGTCGGTCATCAGCGAGGACGTCCGCAGCGTGTACCCGACGAGGTCGACGTCGAGGCTCGCCAGGTACTTGAAGACCGGGACGCTCCCGGGCGAGCTCCCGACCGTGAAGAGGCTCCCCCAGCCATCGGTCGGGTTGCCGGCGAAGAAGCGCCCCGGGCCGAGCACCTCGGCCTGCGCGACGAGCTCCGCGATCGCCGGGCCGATGCTCGCGTCGTTCGCCCGCTGCTGGCCGACGTAGAAGGCGTCGCGGTTGTCGGTGGACAGCGCGTGCGTCCACGCCGGCGCGAGCAGGGCCGTCGTCGCGACGACGGCGCCGATCCCGGCGAGCAGTGGCCGGGGTGCGAGCCTCCACGACGTCCGCCGCACCGCGAGGGAGCGCGCGCCCGCGGCGAGACGCTCGAGGGCGACCCCAGCGAGCAGGATCCCGGCGAGCTGCACCCCGACGACGAAGCGACGGAGGAACAGGTCGCGCGCCCCCGGGAGCAGGTGGAGCAGCGGACCGAGCGTCGGACGGCCGAAGAAGGCGACCAGGGCGACCCCGAAGCAGAGGGCGAGCAGACGGGCGACCTCGTCCTCGCGCCATCGCCAGAGCGCGCGGGCCAAGCCGACGAGGACGAGCACGGTGAGGACCGGGAGGAGGCGGCCGAAGTCGAAGAGGCTCCCGTCAAAGAGCCACCGCAGCGCCTGGCGCGCGCCGTAGGAGTCGGTGTCGACGCTCCCCTGGAGGAACTCGTTCAGCGAGGTGTAGCGGCCCGTGAGGACGAGGGGGAGGGTGACCCACGCAGAGGCGAGGAAGGCGCAGAGCGCGACGAACGCGCTGCGCCGCAGCCGCCGCCGGAGCTCGGAGGGGGCCGCGAGGGGGACGAGGACGAGCGGCAACGCCGTCAGGTAGCCGGTGATGAAGTGGCTGGCGATCGTGAAGGCGATGAAGAACGCGCTCAGCGCGTAGCCCCGGCCGTGGCGGATCGCGCGTGCCGTGAACCCCCAGGCGAGCGGGAGGCCCCACATCCCGATCAGTTGGGACCACACGCCGAAGCCGACGAAGAGGTAGCTGGGCTGCTCGTAGCCGACGCCCGTCGCGCTGGCGACGAACGAGGAGACGACCGCCGCACCTCCCGCCTGCCAACGGGTGAGGCCGAGCAGACGCGCCGCGAGGTACACGCAGACGGGCCACAGCGCGACGAGCAGGTAGAGCGCAATCGAGAAGGCCCGGTCCCCGCCGATGGCCAGTCCGAGCAGACCCGCGAGCGTCGCGCCGAGGCTCTGGTAGTGCAGAAAGAGGGGAGAGCCGAGGCCGAGGTAGGGGTACCAGCCGTCGAGCGGGAGATGCCCGAGCTGCAGCTGGTGCACGGCGTAGCGGACCATCTGCTCGTGGAACGAGCTGTCGTTCAGCGTGGAGACGACCGAGGCCTCGTGGCGGAGGGCGACGAGGTTGAACACCACCGGCGCGCAGACGAGCGCGAGCGCCGGGTGGACGCGCCGCAGCCGGCCGAGGCGGCCCCCACGGCCCGGCGTGGCCAACACCGCTCCACCGCGGCCGGGGCCGGGGTCGGGCGGCGACGAGGAGGTCACGGCCGGCCCGGCGCGCGTCGTCACCGGGCACCCTCGTCGTTCGGCCGGGGGGCGTGCGCCGCCGGCGAGTTAGGAAGGCTCCGGCTGGGAGAGGTCGCCGAGGACCTCGTCGAGGCTGGTGGCGGTGTCGTCGTGTCGGCAGCGCCGATAGATCTCCGCAGCGGCGTGGTGGAACCCACCGGGCAGGCCGACTGCCTCGAAGGTCTTCGCGATCTCCTCCATCTCCCCGATCCAGCGCCACCCCTTGGTCGCGGCCTGCTGGGCGGCGGCCGAAGCGCGGGCGTCGAGTCCGGGTTGGGAGTCCGCCCACTCGGTGACGAGCGCCTCCTCGATCCCGAAGGAGCGGGCGAGGCTCCGCACCGAGAGGATGAGGGCGGAGGTGCCCTTGGTCCACGCTGCGTAGGCCGCCTTCAGCGCGGAGGCATCGCCGGGCCGCGCCGACAGCACCCGGCAGTCGAGGTTCGCGCCCTCGAGGGCGCTCGCGAGCTCCTCCGCCGCCGCGCCAGAGAGGTAGAGCTTGGTCGGTCGCCCAGGCTTGGGCGGGGCGCCGACGATCCCTCCGTCCAGGTAGTTGCCGCCGGCGGACTCGATCACGTACGCGACCTCGGCTGCGGTCGCGGGCGCGATCGCGTTGGCGTCGAGGTAGAGGCCGTCGAAGCCGGCGACCTCGTTGGCCACGTCGACCGCAGCGTGCGGCGGGCAGACCGAGAAGATCACCTCCGCCGCGGCGACGACGGCGACGACCGAGCCGAGGTCGATGAGCCCCTCGTCGGCGGCGCGCCCGCTCGTTGCCGCGCTACGCCCCTCCGAGGCCCAGAAGACGTCGTGGCCCGCCTCGGCGAGCGCCCCGCCGATCCCGGCCCCCATCTCGCCCGGGTGGAGGATGCCGATCCGCATCGCCGTACCCCGGCTACGCCGCGGCCGCGCGGATCTTGTCGGGCGTGAGGGCGTCCATCGCGTAGAGCGTGGCGTCGAGCGTCTTCGTGGCGGTGACCACCCGGACGATCGTCTCGTCGAGGCCGGAGGAGAGGGCGGCGAAGCGGGCCGCCGCGCCCGAGGCGCTCCCGTAGTAGCCGACCTCGGTGAGCAGCTCCTCGGGGACCGAGTCGCAGAGCTGCTCGATGGACTCCCCCGCGTCGCGACGTGCCTCGAGCTCGCGCAGCGCCTCGTCGAAGCCCATCCTTCCGAAGTGGCCGCGATAGGCGAGCGTGGTGTCGCCGCCCTGGCGCACGAGCGCGTAGCCGAGCACCTGCGTCGCGAAGGCGCGCCGGGCCGCCTCCACGTTCTCGTCGACGCACACCCGGATGTACATCGAGAGCACGAGCGAGGAGGCGTCCCGGCCGGCTTTGGCCGCACCCTCGCCGAGGCGCTCCCGGCTCCACGCGATCTGCTCGGGCGAGGCCCAGTTGAGGCAGGCGCCGTCGGCGGCCTCGCCCGCCAGACGCAGCATCTGCGGGCCGAGCGCGGCGAGGAAGACGGGGACGTCCACGCGCTCCCCGCCGAGCGCGTACTGATCGACGTGCAGCGCGGGGCCGTCGTAGGAGACGGTCTCGCCGGCGAGCAGGCGCCGCAGCACCTGCAGGTAGTCGCGCATCACCGCGATCGGGCGGTCGGGGAGGCCGGCGTTGTTCCAGTAGCTCGCGCCGGCGCCGCCTGTGCCGATGCCGAGCACGAAGCGGTTCCCCGAGACGACGCCGAGGGTGGCCGCCTGCGCGGCGAGCGACAACGGGTTCCAGCTCCGCGGCGCGGGGACGACGCTGATGCCCGTGCGCAGGGGGTGGCCGAGCACCTCCTCGGTGGCGAGGGACCACTGGTCACAGAGGTGGAAGGAGTCCGGCACGCCCCCGGCGGGGGTCCAGGCCGACTCGAAGCCCATCGACGCAGCCTGCCGGGCCGCCTCCCGCATCTCGGGAAGCTTCAGTGAGAGGCGTCCGTCGAGCCCGACTCCGATGATCACGATCGTTCCCTTCCTCGTCCCGCCACGGGAGAGCGTAGGGCCTCGGGCTCGCGCGGCACCCGGGGCGGGCCCGCGGCACATCGCCTGCTCAGGCTCGTTGACACCCGCGGGGCCGAGGACGACGATGGAAACAACGGGAGTGCGATCCCGGTTACGAAGGAGGGTCATCGTGCAGACGATTGGCTCAACTGAGGAGTCGGGTCCGCCCGGCTGATGACCGGGGGGGTTGCGGCCACGACGCCGCTCCGCCTTCCCCGCCACCTCCCCGCTCCCGGCCCAGGACGATGCGGGTTGCACGGTCGGCGGCTCGGAAGGAAGGAGCCACCGGGGCCGAGGGCCCCCCAACACCGGAGCTGGATGGCGGGCCGGAGGAGCCGGCCCGCCGTTCTCGTCCCCCGGGCTACCCTTTGCACGCGCAACGGTTGGCTGCGGCGCCGATCGCAGGGAGGCAGCATGGCAGAGGCCGAGAAGCTCGTCCTGAGTGACGAGATGGTGAGCAACGTGAACGGCGCCTTCGAGAACGGCAAGCCGATCGTGGTCGCCTACGTCGACGACGAGGGCCAGCCGCACCTCTCTTTCCGTGGGACGACGCAGGCCTTCTCACCGGATCAGCTGGCGATCTGGATCCGCGAGCCCACGGGCGGGATCCTCTCCAACATCGAGCGCCACCCGCGCGTGACGCTGCTCTACCGGGACTCGCCGAACCGCACGACCTACATCTTCTCCGGGCGGGCTCGTGTGCAGGGCGACGAGGAGACGCGCCGGGTCGTGTTCGACAACAGCCCCGCGCGCGAGCAGGAGAAGGACCCCGAGCGCCTCGGCAAGGCGCTCGTCGTCGACCTCGACACGGTGCAGGGGAGCGAGGGCGAGCGCCGCTTCCTCATGAAGCGCGGCTGACGCTCGCGCACTGAGCCGGCCGGCTCAGTGCCGCCGGCGGATGTACGGCCTCAGTCCGGTGTGCTCCCCGGTCCCTCGCCGCGGGCGCGCTCGACGGCGTCGAGCGCCTCGCGCAGGCGGCTGATCCACGCGGTCTCGTTGCGCCCGACGAGCTCCACACACCACGCGAGCGCCTCGCTGCGGCTGCGCGCCACTCCCGAGTCGACGAGGGTGTCGAGCGTCTGGCGCTGGCGAAGATGCAGGCGGGTCATCACCGGCACGCTCGTCGTGGTGAACAGACGCGTCGTCTCGCCGACGGTCGCGCCCCAGGCCACCTTGCGGCCGAAGCGGGACTCGGCACCCTCGGCGATGGTGATGCGCCGCTCGCGGGTGTCGTTGCGGAAGCGCTCGATACGCGCCGTCTCGGCGACGGCGCGTGCCCCGACGTCGCCCGCCGGCAGCTCCACGTTGGAGAGCGTGCCGACGACGAGGATCTCGTAGTCGTCGACGATCACCTCGACGTCACCTTCGAACCAGCCGTCGACGAGCGAGCCGATGAGCCAGCCGCGGATCCCCTCGCGGTCTTCCGGTGTCGTCGCCGGCCGCCCCCGGCGCTCGAAGTTCAGCTTCCACTCACCCTGCGGCCCGCCCTGTCCTTTTCTCATGATTACGAGATTACATAATTATCGACTGCCTCACGCAAAGGCACAGCGCGCAAGGGCACTGCGGGCACCGCCCCCGGACGCGGAACCGCCGGAGGCAAAAGCCTCCGGCGGCTCGACGCGGCCTGCCCGGCGGGATTCCCCCTACCCCGTGTGCAGGCCTTGTCCGCCCTCGGTACTGGCGAGGAGCCGAGGGCGGTTACGGGAGGGGTCGTGGCGTGGCGGCCGGACGTCCCCCCCGGATCCTTTTGCGGTACTCCTCCTTGTCTTGTGGCCTCGTCTCCGAGGCCGTGTGATCACCATGCCCGCGAGATGTGAGGCCACACCGAGCCGAGTGTGAGCAACCCATTAACCGTTACGAACCGATGACGGCCCGCTGGTCGGCGCGCCGGGATCCCCGCCCGCGGAGGTGCCCGGCGGTACGCTCCGCGGGTGGCCGACCTCGCCGAACCGATCGCCTTTACCTGCCCCCGCTGCGGCGGCGAGGTGAGCGAGCGCTTCTACGGTCCCTGCGTCGCGTGCCGCGGCGCGCTCGGCTCCATCGCCGGCGTCGCGGGGGCCGCCGCGAACGAGCCAGAGCGTTACGTCCCGAAGATGAACGTCGTCCCGAACCAGGTGGCGACCAAGGATTGATCGCCGCAATCGTTGACAGCGCGCGCACAGGAAGCCAGGCTCGGAGCTGCCGAGGTGGTGAAACTGCCCCGGCGGTGACCGGGGCGAGGGGGTTGCGATGACCGTCACTGAGGAGCGGCAGGCTGCGACAACGGGCTCGGACAGAGCCTTCAAGGTCGAACAGCACGGCATCGACTTCATCCCGGAGGCCGAACGCTGGGCCAAGCCACGCGACCTGTTCGGGATGTGGGCGGGCGCGAGCTTCCAGATCGAGTACTTCGTCTACGGCGTCATCCTCATGACCTTCGGCCTCAGCTTCACCCAGGCGGTCTGGATCACGATCGTCGGCAACCTCTCGTTCGTCCTCCTCGGTCTCACCAGCCTGCAGGGGCCGGACGCCGGTACGACGACGATGATGATCAACCGGGCGAGCTTCGGGCAGAACGGCTCGCGGGTGATCTCGCTGTTCAACTGGGCGACGCAGGTCGGCTTCGAGACCGAGGGGCTGATCCTCGTGGTGTTCGCCGCGGAGGTGCTCGCCCACAAGGCGGGATTCCTCCCCGGGACGCCCGCGAAGGTGATCTTCATCCTCGCCGCGGTCGGCATCCAGCTGCTGCTGCCGCTGTTCGGCCACGCCACCGTCGTGAAGACGCTGCGCGCCCTCATCCTGCCGTTCTTCGTGCTGTTCGCGCTGCTCGCCGGCCTCACGCTCAGCAAGGTGCACGTCGCCAGCTACAGCCACGGCGGTAGCTGGCAGCTCGTGATGGTCGGGCTGGCGTTCACGATCGCGCTCTCCGGCCTCGGTTGGACCGAGAACGGGAACGACTACTCGCGCTACCTGCCGCGCAACGCCTCGAGGAAGGCGATCGTCGGTTGGGTGACGCTCGGCACCGCGGTCCCCGAGATCCTCGTGATGCTGCTCGGCGTGGCGGTCGGCACCTACGCGTCGGGGATCGCGACGAACCAGAACCCCTTCGCCGCGTTCATCGGCGCGAAGCCTGTGGTCTCGACGTGGTTCGTCGTCCCCTTCCTCGTCGTCTCGCTCTTCCAGCTGTTCGCGATCAACAGCCTCGACCTCTACTCCTCGGGCGTCACGCTGCAGGCCGTGGGGGTCAGGGTGCGCCGTTGGCAGGCCGTCGTCATCGACACGGCGATCGCCTGTGGGATCACCTTCTACGCCATCTTCAGCTCGTCGTTCTTCAACCTCTTGAAGGACTTCGTCACCGGCGTCATCTGCTGGATCGCGCCGTGGATGGCGATCTACCTCGTCGACTGGCTGCTCCGTCGCTTCCGCCACGACCCCGTCGAGCTGCAGCGGACCGGCCCCGGCTCGCTGTACTGGCGCTCGGGCGGGATCCACTGGCCGGCGATCATCGCCCAGGCGCTCGGGATCTTCGTCGCCATCGAGTCGGTCTCCCAGCTCTTCTTCGTCGGCCAGATCTCGCGCTGGATCGGCGCCGACAAGATCGGGGTCTACCCCGACTTCAGCATCTTCTTCAGCGTCGTCGTCGCCGGCCTCGTCTACTACGTGCTCGCCCGCAAGGGGGTCCACCGGGAGGCCGAGCGCCAGGTGGAGCCGCTCGGGACGTTGTGACGTCGAAGGGCCGTGCGGCCCCGGCCCGCCTCGGCGGCGCGGCTCCAGCGGGAGCGCGCCTCGCGCCTTCGCGGCGGCTCGCTGATCGCCCGCGGCGGCGGTGGCCGGGGGGCCGTCTCAACAGGCGAGGGTCGGCCTCTCGACGAGCAGCGCGGCACGCAGCGCCCCCACCTCGGCCTCGCCGAAGCCGTGCCCGGCGAGGTAGCCGACGACCCCTCCGTAGCGGCTCGCGATCTCGTCAAGCACCGCGAGGATGAGCTCCGGCTCGCAGCGGAGGATCGCCGCCAACCGGCTCGGTGACCCGCCGGTGGCGTCGTTGCGCTGCTGCACCCCGAGGCGGAACTCCTCGGCGAGGAAGAGCCCGGTCGCCGCCTAGTCGGCGGCGATCACCTCGTCGGGGACGCCGAGCGCCCCGAGCACGAGGGCGACGAGGACGCCGGTGCGGTCCATGCCGAGCGTGCAGTGGACGAGGGCGGGGAGCGCCCTCGGCGCGAGCAGCTCGCGGAGCGCGGCGACGAGCACCGGCGCGCGCTCGTGCACGAGGAGGCGGTAGGTCTCCTCGAGGGAGGTGACGAGGCGGCGGTCGATCGGGGAGAAGGCCTCCGCGGGGGCGCCCGGCGGGCAGTAGCTGAAAAGGGGACCATCACCCGCCGCACCTCAGGGCGCAGGCGGTCCGGTGCAGCGACCCGCTCGTCGGGCTCGCGCAGGTCGAGCGAGGTCCGCAGGCCGAGGTCGGCGAGCGCCTTGCACCCCTTGTCGTCGACGAGGTGCACGGCGTCACCGCGCAGCAGCCGCCCCCAGGCGACGGTCGCGCCGCCGGAGGTGGGGTAGCCGCCGACGTCGCGCACGTTGAAGGGGCCGGCGAGCGGCAGGCGGCGGGCGAGGAAGGCCTCCTCGCAGAGCATTTCGGCGAGGTCGGTGGTGCGCGGGCTCATCGGCTCGGTCGCGCTCATCTCCTCTCACGGTACGGACCGCAGGTGAACCCGCCGTGACCGCCGCACTGCCGGGGTTTGGACGCGAGGTGAATCCTGCGCCGCGCGCTCAGGAGGAGGCGGCGGCCCCGAGATCGCTGTCGTCACCCTGCCAGTCCTCGCACAGGGCACCGTCGCGGTCGCGGCGGAACAGCGGGACGGCGCCGAGGGCGTGCACGAGGAGGGCGTCGGCTCCGAGCGCGCCCCGCCAGACCCCGGCCTCGGTGAGGAGGGTGCCGATCGCGACCGGCTCCGCGCCGACACGGCGCAGCAGCGTGAGCGCGGCGCGCAGCGAGGCCCCCGTCGAGACCACGTCGTCGACCAGTGCGACGCGCCGGCCGACCACCGCACCGAGCCGCTCGCGGTCGAAGAGCAGGCGCTGGTTGGTGTCGGTGGTGATCGAGCGCACCGGCTCGGAGACCGCGTCGGAGAGGTGGATCTTCGGCGTCTTCTGCAGGATCAGGTAGTCGTCGAGGCCGAGCGCGCGACTCACCTCGATGGCGATCGGGATGCCCATCGTCGCCACCGAGGCGACGATCTCCGGCTCGAAGGGCGCGAGGCGCTCGGCGATCTCCGCCCCCGCCCGCTCGGCGAAGGCGACGCCGTGGTCGACGGTGATGAGCAGTGCGATCGCCAGCTCCGCGGAGATCGGCATCAGCGGCAGCGACAGGTGCTGGCTGCCCACCTTGGCCTCGTGGACTCCGATCGGGCTGACCATGGCCCGTGATGCTTGCCGCCCCGCCAGCGCCCCGCAACCCGCCTCAGCGCGCGAGGAGCAGCGCCGCGGCGTGCTCGGCGATGGCGACGGTCGGCGCGTGGGTGTGGCCGTGGGTGATCGTCGGCATCACCGAGGCGTCGGCGACGAAACAGCCCTCGAGGCCGACGACGGCGAGCGCGGGGTCGACGACGGCGCCCCGGTCGCGGCCCATCCGGCAGGTGCCGACCGGGTGGTAGAGCGTCTGCGAGAAGCCGGTGACGGCGGCTTCGGCGAGGGCGGGGGAGAGGGGCCCGGCGGGGACGATCATCTCGCCGAGCGCCCCGGCGAGGGGGGCGGTGCCGGCGATCTCGATGCAGGCGCGCACCCCCGCCGTGAGCGTGGCGCGGTCGCGGCCGGCGGGGTCCGAGAGGTAGCGGGGGTCGATCACCGGCGCCGCGAAGGGGTCGGCCGAGGAAAGGCGGACCTCGCCGCGGCTCTCCGGCTGGAGGAGCACCGCGGCGACGGTGGCGCCGTCCCGCGTCGGGAGCGTGAGCCCCTCGTTCACGAAGGCCGCGGGGATGAACAGCAGCTCGAGGTCGCACTCCGCGAGGTGCGGGTCGCTCCGCAGGTAGCCGTAGGCCTCGGCGACGTTGGAGCTGAGGAGGCCTTCGCGGCGCGCGAGGTAGCGGAGGAGGGGCCCGGGGCGCCGCGCCCGCGCCAGGGTGCGCGCCCCCGGCGCGGCGAGGGCGACGCCGGCCGTCAGGTGGTCGGCGAGGTTCTTCCCCACTTCGGGCGCGCCGACGCGCACCTCGAGGCCGAGGCGCTCGAGCTCTGCGGGCGGCCCCACCCCCGAAGAGAGGAGGAGGCGCGGTGAGCCGATCGCCCCCGCGGCGAGCACGACCTCGCCGGCCGAGACCTCGTGGCGGCGGCGACGGCGGCGGTAGCTGAGGCCGGTGACCCGCCCGCGCCCGATGGTGAGCGCCGCCACCTCTGCGCCGGTGCGCACGGTGAGGTTCCGCCGCGCCCTCGCCGGGGCGAGGTAGGCGCGCGCCGCGCTGACGCGTGCGCCTTTTTGCTGGTTGACGAGGGCGAGGGCGACTCCCTCGTCGGCCCCGCCGTTGCGGTCGCGGTTCTCGACGAGGCCGTTGGCCGCCGCGGCGGCGAGGAAGGCGCGGGTGAGGGGGTGCGGGTCGCGCTGCTCGCTCACGGGGAGCGGCCCGGACCGCCCGTGGCTGCCGCCGACCCCCTCGCCGGCGCCCTCGGCGGCCTGGAAACAGGCGAGCAGCGCCTCGTAGCCCCAGGCCGGCCCGGCCGCCTCCTCCCAGCGGGCGTAGTCGCTCGCGAAGCCGCGCACCCACATCATCGCGTTCAACGACGAGGAGCCCCCGAGGACCTTCCCCCGCGGCCAGAAGACGCGCCGCTCGCCGAGCGAGGGTTGCGGCTCGGTGCGAAAGCCCCAGTCGAGGCGGCCGTCGTAGAGGGTGGGGAAGGCCGCCGGGACGCGGATCGCCGGGTGGAGGTCGCGTGCCCCGGCCTCGAGGAGCAGCACCCGGCGGTCGCCGTCGGCGGAGAGCCGGTTGGCAAGGACACAGCCCGCCGAACCCGCGCCGACGATCACGACGTCGAAGCGCTCCACCGGGACAGCCTGCCAGGAGCAGCTGGGCCCCGCCGGTCCCGCGCGGCCCGCCGCGCCGTGCAAGTAGCTTTTCGCCGTGGCCGTCCGCTTGGTGATCATCGGCGGCGGCCCCGCGGGGGTCGAGGCGGCGGCGACGGCCTCTCGCCTCGGTGCCGCGGTGACGCTCGTCGAACGGGACGTCATCGGGGGCGCGGCCAACCTCTGGGACTGCATCCCCTCCAAGGCGATGATCGCCACCGGGGGCGCGCTCGCGCTGATGCGCCGCTCGGAGAACCTCGGCATCCGCCTCGACGGCGCCGCGCCGGACCTCGAGGCGCTGCGCGGCCGCGTGCGCGGGATCACCGAGCGCCTCTCGGCCTCGACGACCCGCCAGCTCGAGAGCCAGGGCGTCCGCCTCGCGCGCGGCAGCGCCCGCATCGTCGGGGCGCACACCGTCGAGATCACCGCCGCGGACGGCTCACCTTCCGAGGAGGTCGAGGCCGAGGCGATCCTCGTCGCCACGGGCTCGTACCCCCGCGTCCCGGACTGGGCCGACGTCGACGGCGAGCGGGTGCTCGTGACCCGCCAGGCCTATCCCCCGGCGACGATCCCCGAGCACCTCGTCGTGGTCGGCTCGGGGGTGACCGGCGTCGAGTTCGTCCACATGTTCCGCTCGCTCGGCTCCGAGGTCACGCTCATCGTCTCGCGCCAGCAGGTGCTGCCGATGAAGGACCCCGAGGTGGCCGCGGCGCTCGAGACGAACTTCTTGGAGCGCGGCGTGACGCTCGTGAAGGGGGCGCGGGCGACCGGGGTGATCGTGAAGGAGGACGGCGTCGGGGTGACCTGTGCGGACGGCCGCACGATCTCCGGCAGCCACATGCTGCTCGCCATCGGTTCGGTCCCGGCCTCGGCGGGCATCGGCCTCGAGGCGGCCGGCGTCACGGTGAGCGAGAACGGCTACATCCCGATCAACCAGCACTGCCAGTCCAACGTCCCGCACGTCTACGCCGCCGGTGACGTGTCGGGGCGGCTGCAGCTCGCCTCGGTCGCTGCGATGCAGGGGCGCAAGATCGCCGAGCACGTCGTCGGCCTGCACACCCGCGACCACCGCCACCTCGACTACGACAAGGCCGCCTCGGCGATCTTCACCGAGCCCGAGATCGCCGACGTCGGCCTCGCCGAGGCGGAGGCGTTCGCCCTCGGCCAGAAGATCCGCGTCACCAAGGTCCCCTTCGCGGTGAACGCGAAGGCGATGATCGACGGCGACCCCCGCGGCTTTGTGAAGCTCCTCTCGGACCCCGCGACCGGCGTCGTGCTCGGTGGCTCGATCGTCGGGGCGCACGCCGCCGAGCTGATCAGCGTGGTCGCGATCGCCGTGATCGCCCACCTCGGCGTCGACGACGTCGCCGAGAGCCTCTTCGTCCACCCCGCGCTCTCCGAGGCGATCGCGGAAGCCGCCGAATAGGCCGACACGCCGCGCGGCGCCCCGCTCAGGCGGCCGTCGCCCGTCGCCGGCGGCCGGCGGCGATCATCTTCTTCGCCGCTGCGACGTCCTCCTTGCGCGGCCCGCTGCCGTCGCCGGGGACCTCGAGGATCACCGGCACCTCGGCGATCGCGGGGTGCGAGCAGAGCAGGCCGAGCGCCGCCTTGCCGATGAGCCCCGCCCCGAGGTTCTCGTGGCGGTCGCGGTTGGAGGCGAACTCGACCTTGGAGTCGTTCAGGTGGATGCAGCGCAGGCGGGCGAGGCCGATGGTCGCGGCGATCTCGGCGATCACCGCCTCGGCCTCGCCGGGGTTGTTGTAGGCGACCCCCGACGCGAAGAGGTGCTGGGTGTCGAGGCAGACCCCGAGGCGCTCGTCGCCGGCCGCCGAATCGAGGACCGCGCCGAGCTCCTCGAAGCTGCGGCCGATCGTCCCGCCACCGCCGGCGGTGTTCTCGAGGAGGAGGTCACAGCTCGGCGCCCCGAGGGCCTTCGCGGCGTCGTCGAGGGCGGCGACGACGGTCCTGCCGAGCTGCTCGAGCACGGCATCGGTGCCGCGGCCGAGGTGGCTGCCGACGTGCAGCACGACCCCCGACGAGCCGATGCTGCTCGCCACCACGAGGTTGTCGACGAGGTTCTCGTAGGACTTGCCGGCGAGCTCCTCGTCGCCGGTCGCGAGGTTGATGAGGTAGGGGGCGTGGCAGAAGGTGGCCGAGACGACCTTCGAGGCCTCCTGGGCGGCCCGGTAGGCCTCCATCACCTCAGGGCTCGGGCGGGGGCCGTGCCAGGCCCGCGAGGAGAGGCAACGGATCTGGATCACCTCGGCGCGCATCGCCTCGCCGCGGACGATGCCGCTCGGCAGGCCGCCCGCGGTGCTGACGTCTGCGCCGACCAGCATGGTGGCGACCTTACCGCCCCCCTGGGGCGGTGGCAGGTGAGGCGTAACCTCTCGTCATGGCGCGGAAATTCCTGGTGCGCACGTTCGGCTGCCAGATGAACGAGCACGACTCCGAGCGCATCGCCGCCGACCTCGTCGCCGACGGCCTCGAGCGCACCGAGGTCCTCGACGAGGCCGACGTCGTCGTGCTCAACACCTGCTGCATCCGCGAGAACGCCGACAACAAGCTCTACGGCAACCTCGAACGGCTCCGCCACCTCGCCCTCGACAAGCCGCAGCTGCAGATCGCGGTCGGTGGTTGCCTCGCGCAGAAGGACCGCGAGGCGATCCTCGAGCGGGCCCCGCACGTGGACGCGGTCTTCGGGACCCACAACGTGGCACGCGCCCCGGCGCTGCTCGCCGAGGCGCGCCGAAGCGGCCGACCGGTGGTCGAGATCCTCGAGGCCCCAGCGAGCGACGAGGACGCCTTCGCCTCCGCGCTCGCGGTGCGCCCCGACCTGCCGCACGCCGCCTGGGTGACGATCCAGGTCGGCTGCGACAACTCCTGCGCCTTCTGCATCGTGCCGCAGGTGCGCGGCCCCGAGCAGAGCCGCCCCTTCGGGGAGCTCGTCGAGGAGATCGCGGCCCTCGCGCGCTCGGGCACGAGCGAGGTCACGCTCCTCGGGCAGAACGTGAACTCCTACGGTCGTGACCTCACCCTCGCCCACCGCCACGAAGCGGACCCCGACCTCGTGGCGCGCCGCTGCGGTGAGGCCTACGCCGCGGGGGAGCAGCGCGTGCGCCCGCTCTTCGCCGACCTGCTGCGCGCCGTCGGGGCGATCGGGGGCATCCGGCGGGTCCGCTTCACGAGCCCGCACCCGAAGGACCTGCGCACCGAGACGATCGCCGCGATGGCCGAGACCGCGGCCGTCTGCCCCCAGCTCCACCTGCCGCTGCAGTCCGGGAGCGACACGGTGCTGGCGGCGATGCGCCGCGGTTACACCGCCGAGCGCTACCTCGCGCGCCTCGCCGCGGCGCGGCGCGCGCTGCCTGGTCTCGCGGTCTCGACCGACGTCATCGTCGGCTTCCCCGGCGAGCGCGAGGCCGACTTCGAGGACACTCTCGCGGTCGTCGCCGAGGCCTCCTACGACAGCGCCTACACCTTCATCTACTCGCCCCGCCCGGGCACGCGCGCCGCCCTGCTCACCGAGCAGATGCTCCCCGAGGAGGTGATCGCCGAGCGCTTCGGCCGCCTGAAGGCCGTCGTCGACCGGGCCTGCCTCGCCGCCCACGAGCGGCGCGTCGGCGAGATCGAGGAGATCGTCGTCGAGGGCCGCTCGAAGCGCGACGCGACGATCTGGTCCGGGCGCACCGCGCACGGCAAGCTCCTCCACCTCGCCCCCGCCCCCGAGGAGCTCGTGCCCGGCCGCTACGGGCGGGCGCGCGTCACCGGCGCGGGGCCGCACCACCTCCTCGGCGAGCTCGTCTCGCTCGAGGCCGCGCCGGCGCGCCGGCGCATCGCGCTGCCGCTGCACGCGCGCTGAACGCCCGGCGCCAACAGCGGCGGACCCCGCCCGTACACTCTCGGGCGTGAGCGTGTTCGCCAAGGTCCTGCGTGCCGGAGAGTCGAAGAAGGTCCGCTCCCTCGAGGAGGTCGTGCCGCTCATCAACGCGCTCGAGGCGGAGGTGAGCGGGCTCTCCGACGCGGAGCTGGCGCACATGACCGAGGAGTTCCGTGAGCGGCTGGCGGCGGGGGAGGAGCTGAACGACCTGCTGGTCGAGGCCTTCGCCGTCGTGCGCGAGGCGGCACGGCGAACGATCGGCCAGCGCCACTACGACGTGCAGCTGATGGGCGGGATGGCGCTGCACTTCGGCTGGATCGCGGAGATGAAGACCGGTGAGGGAAAGACCCTCGTCTCCACCCTCCCCGTGTACCTGAACGCCCTCGCCGGCAAGGGCGTGCACGTCGTCACGGTGAACGACTACCTCGCGAAGCGCGACGCGGCGTGGATGGGGCAGGTCTTCACCTTCCTCGGCCTCACCGTCGGCCTCGTCACCTCCGAGGAGAGCGACTTCGAGCACAAGCGCGCCGCCTACGCGGCGGACATCACCTACGGCACGAACACCGAGTTCGGCTTCGACTACCTGCGCGACAACATGGCGGTCGCCCGCGAGCAGATGGTGCAGCGCGGCCACTACTACGGCATCGTCGACGAGGTCGACTCGATCCTCATCGACGAGGCGCGCACGCCGCTCATCATCTCCGGCCCCTCCGACGAGTCGACGCGCCTCTACTACCAGTTCGCCTCGATCGCTCGCACCCTGAAGCGCGACGAGGACTACGAGATCGACGAGGAGAAGCGCACCGCGGTCCCGACCGAGGAGGGGATCGCGAAGGTCGAGCGCCAGCTCGGCGTCGACAACCTCTACGACGCGGTGGCGGTGAACTACGTCCACCAGCTGACGAAGTCGCTCGAGGCCAAGGAGCTGCACCACCGCGACAAGGAGTACGTCGTCCTCGACGGCGAGGTGAAGATCGTCGACGAGTTCACCGGCCGGATCATGGAGGGGCGCCGCTGGTCCGATGGCCTGCACCAGGCGATCGAGGCCAAGGAGCGGGTGCGGATCCAAGAGGAGAACCACACCTGGGCGACGGTCACCCTGCAGAACTACTTCCGCATGTACGACAAGCTCGCCGGCATGACCGGGACGGCGGAGACCGAGGCCTCCGAGTTCGCCTCCACCTATGCGCTGCAGGTCGTGCCGATCCCGACGAACCGCCCCCTCGTCCGCCGCGACCTCCCCGACCTCGTCTTCAAGAGCGAGGAGGGAAAGTTCAACGCGGTGATCGAGGACCTCGCGGCGCGCTACGAGACCGGCCAGCCGGTGCTCGTCGGCACCGCTTCGGTCGAGAAGTCCGAGCTGCTCTCCCGCCTGCTCGACAAGCAGGGCGTCCCCCACCAGGTGCTGAACGCGAAGCAGCACGAACGGGAGGCGACGATCGTCGCTCAGGCGGGCCGCCTGCACGCGATCACCGTCGCCACCAATATGGCCGGGCGCGGCGTCGACATCCTCCTCGGCGGCAACCCCGAGGGCCTCGCGCACGACGTGCTGCGCGCCGAGGGCCTCGACCCCGACGACCCCGCGAACGCCGAGCGCTACGCGAGCCTGCTCGAGCGCTTCAAGGCCGAGACGGCGGCCGAGGCCGAGGAGGTGCGGGCGCTCGGGGGCCTCTACGTGCTCGGCAGCGAGCGCCACGAGAGCCGCCGCATCGACAACCAGCTGCGCGGCCGCTCGGGACGGCAGGGCGACCCCGGCGAGAGCCGCTTCTTCCTCTCCCTGGAGGACGAGCTGATGCGCCTCTTCGCGAGCGGGGCGATGAGCTGGGTGATGGACCGCGCGCTGCCCGACGACGTGCCGATCGAGGCGAAGATGGTCACCAAGGCGATCGAGCGGGCGCAGAACACCGTCGAGCAGAAGAACGCCGAGCAGCGCAAGGACGTCCTCAAGTACGACGAGGTGATGAACGAGCAGCGCAAGGTGATCTACGAGCGCCGGATGCAGATCATCGACGGCGACGACCTGCGCGACTACACCCTCAGCCAGCTCGAGATCGTCCTCGACCGGGTCGTCGCCGACTGCTGCCCGGGGAACTTCTCCGAGGAGTGGGACCTCGAGCGCCTCGCCGCCGAGCTCTCGCTGTACTACCCGAGCGAGTTCACCCCCGCCGACCTGCGCCTCGCCACCTCGGTCGAGCAGCTCACCGAGTCGGTGATCGCCGACGCCGTCGAGTACTACGAGCGCCGCGAGCAGAGCCTCGGGGAGAGCCCCGAGGGGGACCCGGTGATCCGCCTCCTCGAGCGGCAGATCATGCTGCAGATCATCGACCAGCGCTGGCGCCTGCACCTCTCGGAGATGGACTACCTGCGCGACGGGATCCACCTGCGGGGCATCGCCCAGACCGACCCCTTCGTCGCCTGGCAGCGCGAGGGCTTCGAGATGTTCGGCAACCTGATGGACGCGATCGACGACGACTACCTGCGCTACGTGAACCACGTGCAGGTCGTCCCCGCGAACGAGGAGGCGCCGGACTACAGCCGCGCCACCTTCGCCGCCGCCGAGGACCCGACGCTCGGCCTCGCCGCCGCGGCGGCCGCCGAGGACCCGCTCGGTGCCTCCCCGGCGCTCCCGGCGGCCCCGCCCGCCGCGCCGCCTCGCCAGGCCGTCGCCGCGAACCGCCCGCCCGCCGCCGCCGCACCGCCCGCGGGCGGCCTGACGGCGCTCGCCGGCACCCGCGCCACGCCGCAGAAGGTCGGTCGCAACGACCCCTGCTGGTGCGGCAGCGGCCGCAAGTTTAAGGTCTGCCACGGCGCGAGCTGAGTGCCGATGGTGATCCCCGACGCCACCGCCCCCACCGGGGGCGCTGGCGAACGTCCCGACCTGGCGACGCTCCTCGCCGAGCTCGAGCAGCGCCTCGCCGCGGCGCGCGGCTACCTGCGCTACGACGAGCGGCGCGCCGAGCTCTCCGAGCTCGAGGCCGAGATCGCCGTGCCCGACCTGTGGTCCGACGCGGAGCACGCCCGCACCGTGACCACCCGCTACGGGCGGGTGAAGAGCGACGTCGACGAGCTGGACCAGCTGAGCGAGCGCCTCGAGGAGGTGCGCGGCCTCTACGAGCTCGCGAGCGAGGAGGGCGCCGAGTCGCTCGCCACGATCGCCCCCGAGCTGCTCGACACCCTGGAGCGCACCGCGCCCGCCCTCTCGGACCTCGAGCTCGTGAGCCTGTTCTCCGGCGAGCACGACGAGCTCGACGCGGTCTGCGAGATCCACGGCGGCGCCGGCGGCACCGACGCCCAGGACTGGGCGGAGATGATGCTCCGCATGTACCTCCGCTGGGCGGAGCGGCGGGGCTTTGCCACCGAGGTCGACGAGGTCACCGAGGGCCAGGAGGCCGGCATCCTCTCGGCGACCTTCATCATCCGCGGGCGGCGCGCCTACGGCCTGCTCACCTCCGAGCGCGGCGTCCACCGGCTGGTGCGGATGTCGCCCTTCGACTCCCAGCACCGCCGGCAGACGAGCTTCGCCTCCTTCGAGGTCACCCCCTTCTTCGAGGACCTGAGCGACGTGGTCGACATCGACGAGAAGGACCTGCGCGTCGACACCTACCGCTCGTCGGGCGCGGGGGGCCAGCACGTGAACGTCACCGACTCGGCGGTGCGCATCACCCACCTCCCGACCGGCATCGTGGTCTCCTGCCAGAACGAGCGCAGCCAGCACCAGAACCGCGCCAAGGCGATGCAGATCCTCGCCGCCAAGCTCGCCCAGGTGCAGCGCGACGAGCGCCGCGCCGAGCTCTCGGCGCTCACCGGCCCGCAGATCAAGGTCGAGTGGGGGAGCCAGATCCGCTCCTACGTGATGGCCCCCTATCAGCTGGTGAAGGACCTCCGCACCGACGAGGAGACCGGCAACGTCGAGGCCGTCCTCGACGGCGACCTCGACCGCTTCATCGCCGCCTACCTTCGCTGGCGGCGGGCGAACGACGGAAGTGCATAGCCCTTGAGCTGGTATTCCGTCCGAAAAGCCGGACATCGGCCAGGCTCCGCTGTTAGGGTTTCGGCGAACCGATCCCGGCCCGGCGTCGCGCCGGGGAGTCCGGACAATTGGGCGTGCCGCTCGATGGGCGCAGACGACGCCCCGACGAGCTGACTGGATGCAGCGCCGCCAGCGGGCCCGAAGGACGACACGATGATCCGATTCGAGAACGTATCCAAGAGCTACAACAACGGCGTACCGGCGCTGAACGACGTCTCGCTCGAGATCCTGCGCGGCGAGTTCGTCTTCCTCGTCGGCCCCTCCGGCTCGGGCAAGACGACCTTCTTGCGGCTGCTCCTTCGCGAGGAGGTCCCGGACTCCGGGACGATCCTCGTCGCCGGCCGCGACATCGGTGAGCTCTCGGCCTCCAAGGTCCCCTACCTGCGGCGCAACCTCGGCTGCGTCTTCCAGGACTTCCGGCTGCTGCCGAACAAGACCGTCGCCGAGAACGTCGCCTTCGCCCTCGAGGTGATCGGCCGCCCGCGCGCCGTCGTGCGCACCCAGGTCACCCAGGTGCTCGACCTCGTCGGCCTCGGCAACAAGACCGACCGCCGCCCCGACCAGCTCTCCGGCGGCGAGCAGCAGCGGGTGGCGATCGCCCGCGCCTTCGTCAACCGGCCGCTCGTCCTGCTCGCCGACGAGCCGACGGGGAACCTCGACCCGGCGACCAGCCAGGGGATCATGAAGCTCCTCGACCGCATCAACACCACCGGCACGACCGTGGTGATGGCGACGCACGACGTCGGCATCGTCGACACGATGCGCCGCCGGGTCCTCGAGCTCGAGCACGGCCACGTGGTGCGCGACCAGGCGCGCGGCGTCTACGGCGTCGGCGACACCTCGACGCGCGGCGTCCCCGCGGTCTCGGTGCTCGCACAGGGCAACGTCATGGGCGAGCGCGACGGCGCGGATCGCATGGCGACGGCCCGCTCGCGCCGCGGCCACCGCTAGGCCCCGATGAGCGTCTTCGTCGAGTACGCCGCCAAGGAGACGGCCTCCAACCTCTGGCGCAACCGGATGATGGCGCTCGCCGCGATCCTCACGGTCGCGGTCTCGCTCTCCCTCGTCGGCACGGCGCTGCTGCTGCGCCAGGCGGTGAACCGCCAGATCGCCGAGGTGTCGAGCAACGTCTCGCTGCAGATCTTCATGAAGCCGAACGCGACCGGCGGCCAGCTGAACTTCGTGAAGGCGCTGATCTCCCAGACGCCGCAGATCCTCCACCAGCGCTGCGACTACCTCGGCCCGGTCGCCTCCTACAACGAGGCGAAGAAGGTCCTCGCCTCCGAGCCCGCGGCCTACGAGGCGCTCAGCCCGCAGACCGTCCCCACGGTCTTCCGCTGCCAGCTCACCGACCCGAAGGAAGCGGCCTCGGTGAGCCAGATCTTCTACGACTCCTCCTCCAACACCCCGAAGGTCGTCGGCGTCTACCGGGCGACCGCCCCCACGCAGACGATCAAGGTCATGGAGCGGGTCACGGGCATCGTGCAGGTCGTGCTGATCGCGGTCGCCCTCGTCCTCCTCGGCTCCTCGGTGGTGCTCATCCTGAACGCCATCCGGATGGCGATCTTCGCCCGCCGCCGCGAGGTGAGCGTGATGAAGCTCGTCGGCGCGACGAACTGGTTCATCCGCGTGCCGTTCATGCTGGAGGGGCTGATCCAGGGCTTCCTCGGCGCCTTCGTCGCCCTCTTCGTCGTCTGGGGGTCGAACATCGGCGTGCGCTGGCTGGTGAGCCACTACGGGGTGGCGCTGCTCTCGGCCTCGGTCCTCCCCGTGCACGAGCTGTTCACGATCGAGTCGCTGCTCATCATCCTCGGCGCACTGATCGGCGTGGTGGGCTCCTTCTTCGCCATCCGCCGTTTTCTCGACGTCTGACGCCGCGCGCCGCGGCCCGCGGGCGCCCGCGCCCCGATGGCTCGTCGACGCGCTCGCCGCCTTCTCCGCCGATCACGCGGCGCTCGCCGTCGTCGGCCGCGACGGGGTGCGCGCGCTCGTCGGCGACGCCGAGCGCCCCTTCGCCCTCGCCTCGGTGAGCAAGCTGCTCACCGCCTACGCCGCGCTCGTCGCGACCGAGGAGCAGACGCTCGCGCTCGACGAGGCGGCCGGCCCACCCGGCGCGACCGTCGCCCACCTCCTCGCGCACGCCTCGGGCCTCGGCCCCACAGGCGAGCTGCTCGCCGCACCGGGCACCCGGCGCATCTACTCCAACGCCGGCTTCGAGACCCTCGCCGCCCACCTCGCCGCCCGCAGCGGCATCGCCTTTGCCGACTACCTCGCCGAGGCGGTCCTCTCCCCGCTCGCGATGGGCGCGACCCGCCTCGTCGGCTCGCCGGCGTACGGCGCCGAGGCCCCGCTCGGCGACCTCGTCGCCTTCGCCGGTGAGCTCCTCTCGCCCCGCCTCCTCGCCACCGAGACGCTCGCGCTCGCGACGAGCGTCGCCTTCCCCGGACTGTCGGGGGTGCTCCCCGGCTTCGGCCGCCAGGAGCACTGCGACTGGGGGCTCGGCCCCGAGCTGCGGGACCACAAGTCCCCGCATTGGACGGGCGGCGCGAACGCGCCGTCGAGCTTCGGCCACTTCGGCCAGAGCGGGACCTTCCTCCTCGTCGACCCCGTCGCCGCCCTCTCGGTCGTGCTGCTCACCGACCGACCCTTCGGTGAGTGGGCGGTGGGCGGTTGGCCGGCGCTCCTCGACGCGGTGCTCGCCGACCCTGTGCTCGCCCCGCCGGGCCGCTGACGCACACGGCGTGCGGCCGCGCCCGCCGGCGCCTCCGTCGGCGCCGCGGGCTCCCATTAGTGTCCCCGGCATGACGACGACGACGTGGGCCTGCGCGGCGCGCCCCGGGCAGGCGGCCCGGCGGTGAAGGGCGTGATCCTCGCGGGCGGCACCGGGAGCCGGCTGCACCCGCTCACCCAGATCACCAACAAACACCTGCTGCCGATCTACGACCGGCCGATGATCTCCTACGGGATCGAGGCGCTCGTGCGCGCCGGGATCACCGAGATCATGATGGTCACCGGAGGGACGCACGCCGGCGAGTTCTTCCGCCTCCTCTCGAACGGCGAGAAGTTCGGCGTCGACAGCCTCCTCTACTCCTACCAGGAGCGCCCGGGCGGGATCGCCGAGGCCCTCGGCCTCGCCGAGCGCTTCGCCGGAGACGACCTCGTGCTCGTGATGCTCGCCGACAACATCTTCGGGCGCACCATCCGCCCGACCGTCGACCGCTTCGTCTCCCAGGGCTCGGGGGCGCGCATCGTGCTCGCGGAGATCACCGAGCCCGAGCACCTCCGCCACCTCGGCGTCCCCGAGCTCACCGCCGAGGGCAAGGTGGCGCGCATCGTCGAGAAGCCAGAGGTGCCGCCCTCCACCTACTGCGTCACCGGCGTCTACTGCTACGACCCGTCGGTCTTCTCGGTGATCAAGACGCTCGTCCCCTCCGGGCGCGGCGAGCTCGAGATCACCGACGTGAACAACCACTACGTCGAGGCAGGCGTGATGGAGTTCGACGTCCTCGAGGGCTTCTGGGGCGACGCCGGGGAGTCGATCGACGCCTACTACGCGGTGAACGACCAGGTCCGCCGGGAGGGCGCGAACCTCGACTGAGCTGCGCGCCGCGCCGCGGCGATTCAGGCGGCGGCGGAGAAGGGCAGCGCGCGCCGGGGGAGCGAGCGCCGCCACCGCCAGGGGCGGAAGAGGTCAGGGCGCGGGTACTCCTCGTAGAGCCAGCGGCCGAAGGCGCGCCCCACGCGCGGGTGCGCGCCGGCGAGGGCGATCGCGGCGCGGCTCGTCGGCCGGTGACGCATCGCCGCGTTGCACCACGAGGCGAGGCGCTGGTCGGGGAGCAGGCCGCCGGCGAGCTCGGCGCGGTAGGCGGCGGCAGCGGCCTGCCCCGTGGCCGTCGCGAGCGCCCGCCCGGCGGCGCGCCCGGTGAGCAGGGCCTGACCGATCCCCTCGCCGCTGAAGGGGTCCGCGGCGCGCGCCGCGTCGCCGACGAACAGCACCCGGCCGCCGCCCGCGACGAGCGGCAGCGAGCCGACTGGGGCGGGGATCGGCCACGACCTGAGCGGCCCCTCGCGGCGCGCCGAGGCGCCGAGGAAGGCGCCGAGTGCCGGCCCCGACAGCGTCGCCTCGCAGAGCTCGGCGAGCGTCGCCCCCGGCCGGCGGGTGGTGCGGGGGAGGCAGACGCCGACGTTCGCCGTCCCGTCGCCGAGGGGGAAGGACCACGCGTAGCCGGGGAGGAGGGCGTCCTCGAAGGCGACGAGCAGGCGCCGCTCGGCCTCTTCGGAGAGCGAGGAGTAATAGGCGCGGTAGGCGTGCCAGTGCAGCGGCGCGGCGCGCGCACCGGCCGCCTCGGGGAGGGCCTTGCGCACCGCCGACCAGGCGCCGTCGGCGGCCACCACCGCGCCGGCGCGCAGCCTCGCGCCGCCGGAGAGGGCGAGCTCGACGCCCCCCTCGTCCAGCGAGAGGCCGCTGAAGGCCTCGCCCTCGAGGACGGTGACGCCCTCCTCACGGGCGCGCGCGACGAGCGCGGCGTCGAGCTCGAGACGCCGGCAGACCGCCGCCGCGATCCCCTCCTCGTCTCCGAGCGCGAGCAGCGCGCGGCGCCCCGAGGCGCCCTGCAGCACGAGCTCGGGGGTGGGTGTGAACGAGGGCAGGCGGCGGGGGTCGACCCCGAGCGCCTCGAGGTCGCGCAGCGCCGCGGTGGTGAGGCCGTCGCCGCAGCACTTGTCGCGGGGGAAGCGCGCCTTGTCGACGAGCGTCACCGCGACACCCCCCTCGGCGGCGGTGATCGCCGCCGCGCAGCCGGCGGGGCCGCCCCCGACGACGACGAGACCCCGCTCGGCCCTCACCGGCGGGAGCGGCGCGCCTCGAGCGAGGAGAGGCAGGCCGCGAGGTCCGGCTCGGCGAAGGAGAAGCCGCTCGCCTCGAGGCGTTCCGGCACACAGCGCTGGCTGGCGAGGACGAGCTCGTCGGTCACCCGCCGCCCGAGCGTGAGGCGCAGCAGCGGGCGGGGGACCGCGACGAAGGACGGACGGTGCACGAGCCCGGCGAGCACCGTGGTGAACTCGCTGTTGCGCACGGGGTTCGGGGCGCAGAGGTTGACCGCCCCCGAGACCGAGCCGGTCGCGCAGTGCCAGAGCGCGGCGAGCACGTCGTCGAGGCCCACCCAGCTCATCCACTGCCGCCCCGAGCCGAGTCGCCCCCCGAGGCCGGCCCGGAAGAGCGGGCGCTGGCGGGCGAGCACGCCGCCGGGGCCGAGGACGACGCCGCTGCGGCAGCAGACGACGCGGGCGCCTGCGTCGCGCGCCGTCGCCGTGGCCGCCTCCCAGGAGCGGCAGACCTCGGCGAGGAAGCCGGTCCCCGCGGCCGCGTCCTCGTCGAGCAGCTCGTCGCCGCGGTCGCCGTAGTAGCCGACGGCGGACATCGAGACGAGCGCCGGGAGGCGGTCGCTCTCGGTGGTCGCGATCGCCCTCGCGACGAGGTCGGTGGTGAGGATGCGGCTGGAGCGGATGCGCTCGGTTTTCGCCGGTCCCCAGCGGCGGGGGGTGAGCGGCTCGCCCGCGAGGTTGAAGACGACGTCCACCTCGCGCAGGTCCCCGCCGGGCAGACCGCCGAGGTCGAGGTGGCGCGCCGCGAGGTCGATCCCGACCTCCCCCTCGGCCGCGGTGCGGCGGACGAGCGGGTGCACCGTCACACCCCGTTCGACGAGGCTCCGGGCGAGCGCGGCGCCGACGAAGCCGGTCGAGCCCGTGATCAGTGCCCGCATCGCCCGCGACCCTATCGTCGCCCCAGGTAAAGTTGCTCCCGATGAATGAGCACGTCACTCCGACAACGGCGTCGGAGACCGACCTTGACGAGCTCGGGCTGAACGCGTGGTTCGTGGAGGACAAGCACCAGGAGTACCTGGCCAACCCCTCCCGAGTCGACGACGACTGGCGCGAGTACTTCGGCAACGGCAACGGTCACCACGCTTCCGCCGCCCCCGCGGCCCCGACGGCCAACGGCGCCACGCCCCCGCCGGCGATCCCCCTCGCCGCGGCTCCGGCGCCAGCCGTGGCCGTCCCCGTCGCGCCGGCCGAGGCGGCGCCCGCCGCGGCCGCGCAGCCCGCCGCAGCAGCGGCGGCTCCGGCCGCGCAGCCCGCCGCGGCAGCGGCGGCTCCTGCCGCCCCGCCCGCCCCGCCGCTCCCCGCGCCGTCGGCGACCGGATCCGACGGCGAGGAGGTGACCCCGATCCGCGGTGCGCAGGCGCGCATCGTCGACAACATGGTCACGAGCCTCGGGGTGCCCACGGCGACGAGCTTCCACCCCCTCCCCGCGAAGGTCCTCGAGGTCAACCGCCGGATCCTGAACGAGCACCTCGCCCGCACGACGGGCCAGAAGATCAGCTTCACGCACCTCATCGCCTACGCGGCCGTGCGCGCCCTCGACAAGGTCCCGGCGCTCAACGTCACCTTCGTCCCCGACGCCGACGGCAAGGGGACCCCGGGCGTCATCCGCCACGAGCACGTCGGCCTCGGCATCGCCATCGACCTCGAGCGCCCGGGGGGCGGCCGCTCCCTCGTCGTCCCCGCGGTGAAGCGGGCCGACACGCTCGACTTCGCCGCCTTCGTCGCCGCCTACGAGGACCTCGTGGCGCGCGCCCGCGTGAACAAGCTGACCGTCGAGGACTTCTCCGGGGTGACGATCACCCTCACCAACCCCGGCGGCCTCGGCACCTCGCAGTCGGTGCCGCGCCTCATGGCCGGGCAGGGGGCGATCATCGGGGTCGGCTCGCTCGACTTCCCCGTCGAGTACGCCGGGACCGACCCCGCGACCCTCGCGGACCTCGGGGTCGGCAAGGTGCTCTCGCTCAGCTCGACCTATGACCACCGCGTCGTCCAGGGAGCGGAGTCGGGGCTCTTCCTGAAGCACGTCCACGAGCTCCTCGTCGGCGACGGGGGCTTCTACGACGAGCTCTTCGAGGGCCTCGGGGTCTCCGAGCCCCCCGCCCACTGGCAACGCGATCGCCGACCGACCGGGGCCGCGCCGGAGAACGCCGGCGCGGTGCGCGACCTCGTCGCCGCCTATCGCCTGCACGGCCACCTCGCCGCCAGCCTCGACCCGCTCGCCCCGCGGCCGCCGGCCTTCCCCGACGTGCTCCTCCCCGAGCACTACGGCCTCACGCTCTGGGACCTCGACCGCACCGTCGCCACAGAGGGCGTCGGCGGCGCCGAGCGAGCCACCCTCGAGCAGCTGCTGGCGGCGCTGCGCCGCGCCTACTGCGGCACGGTCGGGGTCGAGGCGGCGCACATCTCCGACGACGTCGAGCGGCGGTTCGTCCAGGAGGCGGTCGAGGCCCCCCCCGAGCTGTTCTCCGCCGACGAGCAGCGCTACCTCTTCGGCCGCCTCGCCGCCGCCGAGTCCTTCGAGCGCTTCCTGCAGGTGCGCTACCCCGCCGAGCGGCGCTTCAGCCTGGAGGGGGGGGACAGCGCGATCGTCTTCCTCGACGCCCTGCTCGAGGAGTCGGTCGCCGCCGGCACCACCGAGGCGGTGCTCGCCATGGCGCACCGCGGCCGGCTGAACGCGCTCGCGAACATCGTCGACAAGCCCTACTCGGCGATCTTCTCCGACTTCGAGCACAACCTCGACCCCCTCACCGTCGAGGGGGCGGGCGACGTGAAGTACCACAAGGGGGGGCACGGGAAGTGGGTCGGCCGCGGGGGCGAGTCGATGCTCGTCGAGCTCGCCTCCAACCCCTCCCATCTCGAGGCGGTGAACCCCGTCGTCGAGGGGATCGTGCGCGCCAAGATCGACCACCGGCCGGGGGAGAGCTACCCCGTGCTGCCGATCCTCGTGCACGGCGACGCCTCCTTCGCCGGCCAGGGCGTGGTCGCCGAGACCTTCAACCTCTCCCTCGTCGACGGCTACGCGGTCGGCGGGACGGTCCACCTCGTGATCAACAACCAGCTCGGCTTCACCACCTCGCCCGCCTCGGGGCGCTCGACGCGCTACGCGACCGACGTGGCGAAGATGGTCGAGGCGCCGATCCTGCACGTGAACGGGGACGACCCCGAGGCGGTCGCCCGCGTCGCCCGGCTGGCGGCGCGCTACCGCACCCGCTTCCACAAGGACGTCGTCGTCGACCTCGTCTGCTACCGCCTGCACGGCCACAACGAGGGCGACGACCCGAGCTACACCCAGCCGCTCATGTACCGGGCGATCGAGGCCCACCCCTCGGTGCGCACCAGCTACCAAGAGCGCCTCGTCGCCGGGGGGGTGCTCACCGCCGAGGAGGCAGAGGCCGAGCTACAGCGGCTCAACCAGGAGCTCGCCGCGGCCCTCGTCGAGACCCGCGCCATCCCGCACCCCGACCTCGCGGAGATGCCGCCGGTGCACGCGCCGCCGCTGCCGCCGCTCTCGCTGCAGAGCGGCGTCGACCGGGCCGTCCTCGACGCCCTCGCCTGGCGCCTGCACCACGCGCCGGAGGACTTCCACGTGCACCCCAAGCTCCTCCGCCAGCTCGAGCTGCGCGAGGAGCTCTACGCGAGCGGCGAGGTCGACTGGGCGCTCGCCGAGGGCCTCGCCTACGGCTCGCTCCTCTACGAGGGGACCGACATCCGCCTCACCGGACAGGACGCGCGCCGTGGCACCTTCTCGCACCGCCACGCCGTCCTCACCGACGTCGAGAGCGGCGCGGAGTTCACCCCGCTCGCCGCGCTCGCCGCCCCCCAGGGGGCCCAGGGCGCGATCACCGGCGAGGGCGCCGGGCGCTTCGAGGTCCACGACTCGGTGCTCTCGGAGTACGCGGCGCTCGGCTTCGAGTACGGCTACGCCGTCGAGGACCCGAGCGCGCTCGTGATCTGGGAGGCGCAGTTCGGCGACTTCGCCAACGGCGCGCAGATCATGATCGACAACTTCATCGTCGCCGGCGGGGAGAAGTGGGGGCAGTCGCCCGGCCTCGTACTGCTCCTTCCCCACGGCTACGAGGGCCAGGGTGCCGAGCACTCCTCGGCGCGCATCGAGCGCTACCTGCAGCTCGCGGCGAAGAACAACCTCGCGATCGTGCAACCGACCACCGCCGCGCAGATCTTCCACCTGCTGCGCGCCCAGTCGCACCGGGCGATCCACTGCCCGCTCATCGTCTTCACCCCGAAGAGCCTGCTGCGGGCGCGCACCACCCGCTCGCCGGTCGAGGACCTCGTCGACGGCTCCTTCCACGAGGTCCTCGACGACCCCGCGGCGGGGGAGACCCTCGACCGCGCCGCCGTCGAGCGGGTCGTGCTCTGCACCGGCAAGATCGGCGTCGAGACCTTCGAGCGACGGGACGCGATCCTCGCCGCCGAGCCGGCGCGCGGCCGCTCCGCGGTCGTCCGCCTCGAACAGCTCTATCCCTTCCCGGCAACGGCGCTGCGCGCCGTGCTCGACCGCTACCCGGCGGCCAGCGAGCTCGTCTGGGTGCAGGACGAGCCGGAGAACATGGGCGCCTGGAGCTACGTGCGCGAGCCCCTCGAGCAGCTGAACACCGCCGGGCTGCCGCTCCGGCGGGTGACGCGCCCCGCCGCGGGGAGCCCGGCGACCGGCTCGCACCTGCTGCACGAACTCGAGCGGGACTACCTCCTCGACCACACCGTGGGCACGGCCCCGGCGAAGGCATCCTGATCGCCGCCCGCTCCGCTGGCCGCGACAGCCGGAGCGGTCCGCGGCCGCGTGCGACTTCGGTGGTTGACTAACTCCAGATGCCCGCCCAGCACGTCGTCGTCGACGGTTCCAACATCGCGACCGAGACCCGCCAGCTTCCGAGCCTCGCCCAGCTCGAGAGCGCGCTCGAGGAGCTGCGCAAGGACTTCCCCGAGGCCGAGGTGACCGTCGTCGTCGACGCCACCTTCGCGCACCGCATCGACTCCTCCGAGCTCGCCCGCTTCGAGGCGGCGCAGCTGCGCGGCGAGTTCGTCTCGCCGCCCGCCGGGGCGATCGGGCGCGGCGACGCCTTCCTGCTCCGCATCGCGGAGAAGGTCGACGGTACGGTCCTTTCGAACGACTCCTTCCAGGAGTTCCACGGCGAACACCCGTGGTTGTTCGAGCGCGGCCGGCTGATCGGCGCCACTCCGGTGCCCGGTGTCGGCTGGATCTTCGTCCCCCGCACCCCCGTGCGCGGCCCGAAGAGCCGCGTCGCGACCCGCGACGCCACTCGCGAGAAGGCCAAGGTCACCAAGGCGATCGCCGTGGCGACCCTCGAGGTCGAGCACCCCGAGAGCACCCCCGAGCAGAGCGAGCACCGCTCGCGGCGCACCCGCGCGCCGGCGGAGAAGCCACAGGCGGTGAACGACCCGATCACCTTCATCAGCTTCATCGCCGAGCACAAGCTCGGCGATGAGGTGGACGCGCTCGTCGAGAGCTTCACCTCGCACGGCGCGGTCATCACCTACGGCGAGGTGCGCTGCTACGCGCCGCTCGCCAACCTCGCCGAGCCGCCGCCGCGCAGCGCCCGCGAGGTGCTGCACCGCGGCGCGACTGAGCGCTTCGTGATCACCGCCCTCGACCCCTACCGGCGCGGCATCGAGCTCGCGCTGCCCGCGGTGGCGCACATCTCGGGGCGGCCGAGCGAGGAGACGGTGGAGGCCGAGGTGCGCCTCTCGCGGCGCGGTCGCCAGCGCGCCCAGCCCGAGGCCGTTCCCCTCGCGGACGCCGCGGCTCCCGCCGAGGTGCCCGCCGTCGGCGAAGCACCGGAGAAGCTGTCGCCGTGGCGTCGGAGCGACCCCGCGCCGGCCACCGAGAGCGCCGGACCCCCGGCCGACGGGCCGGCGCCGTCGCCGCCTGCAGGCGCGCGGCCCCGCCGGCAACGCGCCGCGGCGGTCGCACCCGCCGCGCCGGCCGAGGGCGCTGCGACGGGCCCGAAGAAGGCGCCGGCGCGCAAGATGGCCCCGCAAAAGGCCGCGGCGAAGAAGCAGCCGGCGAAGCAGGCCGCGGCGAAGAAGCCGATCGCGCAGAAGCGGGCCGCGGCCAAGGTCGCGCCCGAGGCAGTCGCCGCCAAGCGCGCGCCGGCGAAGGCCGCGGCGAAGAAGCAGCCGGCGAAGAAGCAGCCGGCGTCGGAGCAGACGCCGGCGGCGGCGAAGGGCGAGCCGCGCCGCCGCACCAAGGCGGCCGGGAGGCCAGCCGAGGGGAGGGGCTGACTGTGGCGGACTGGCGCGCCGAGGAGCTCATCCCGCACCGCCCCCCCTTCCTTCTCGTCGACGAGATCGCCGAGCTCGTCCCGGCGACCTCGGCGCGGGGGAGCTGGTACCTCACGGGCGGCGAGGCGTTCTTCGCCGGCCACTTCCCGGGCCGGCCGACCGTCCCGGGGGTGCTGATGATCGAGGCGCTCGCGCAGCTGGGCGCCTGCGCGGTGCTCGCCGACGACCGCTACGCCGGGAAGATGCCCCTCTTCGGCGGCGTGGGAAAGGCCCGCTTCCGCCGCCAGGTGCTCCCCGGCGACGTCCTCGATCTCGAGGTCGAGATCTCGCGGCTCTCGGCACGTGCCGGAACCGGCCACGGCAGGGCGACCGTCGAAGGCCAGCTGGCCTGCGAGACGGATCTCTTCTTCGTCCTCGTCGCGCCGTGACGCGCAGCGCAGCAGCCCAACCATACCGACGGGGCCCCATCCGGTGGTGAGCGCCGGCAGCGCGGGCGGAACGCTCAGGTGAAGCTCGTCACCTGGAACGTGAACTCGCTGCGCGCCCGTCTCTCGCGCGTCGAGGAGTGGATCGCCGCCAACGAGCCGGACGTCGTGCTGATGCAGGAGACGAAGTGCACCGCCGCGAACTTCCCGGCGATGGCCTTCACCGCTCTCGGCTACGAGTCCGCGCACCACGGCGCGAACCAGTGGAACGGGGTCGCGATCCTCTCTCGCGTCGGCCTCGAGGAGCCGCGGCTCGGCTTCTCCGACGAGCAGGCCGGCTCCCCCGAGGAGTGCCGACTCATCTCGGCGCGCTGCGGCGGGATCCACGTCTTCAGCGCCTACGTCCCGAACGGCAGGGTCGTCGGCTCCGAGCACTACGTCGCGAAGCTCCGCTGGCTGGAGCACCTCCGCGCCGAGCTCGACGCGCGACTGACTCCGACCCAGCCGATCGCCGTCTGCGGCGACTTCAACGTCGCCCCCGAGGACCGTGACGTCTGGGACATCACCCAGTTCGCCGGGGCGACCCATGTCACCCCCGAGGAGCGCGCCGCGCTCCGGCACGTGCTCGACTTCGGCCTCGAGGACGCGTTGCGCGCGTACCGTCCCGACGAGGTCGGGCCGTTCTCGTGGTGGGACTACCGGGCTGGCGCCTTCCACAAGGGCTGGGGGATGCGCATCGATCTCGCGCTCGTGAGCCCGCCGGTGCTCGCCCGTGTCGTCGATGCCACCGTCGACCGTGACGCCCGGAAGGGGAAGCTCCCCTCGGATCATGCGCCGATGGTGCTGACACTCACCGACTGATGGGTGATGACCGGGACGGTCCCGCGTGGCCCGGCACACCCGAGAACGGGTGGCAGTTTCCGTGGGTCCCTCGGCCGAATCTGTCTCCACCGTGCGCAGCGTCGCACGTATCCAATTCTCCGACGAACGGTTGCAGGAAGCGCCCTGAGCACGACGGCCTGGGAGGGCGCAACGGGGGGAACAGCGGCGGGGCCGCTGGTTACCGGGCGCGCGGCGAGGGCCCGGGCGACCAACCGCCATTCGAAAAGCGGCCCGAAGGCCGTCCCGTGGAGGGCGATCACCGCGCGCCGACCGACGGTTGCCCTTTGGTGTACTAAGCATGGCCTATTCGGGCAGGCCAGCTGGTTGTCTATTGCCCCGCGGCAGGCACCGCTGCTAATAACCATCCGTCGTGCCACCAGAACGCACGAAAGTACCCGACACTGCTAACGGCACAAATGGATCCGATATTGAGCATTCCCGTCGGGGTCGAAACACAAACCCGAATTCCGCCGATGCACGGAGAGAGTCAGCCCAATGAGCCGGTCCCCCCGCCAGGTGTGGAGCACGATCCGCGCAGCGCTTACGAGGCCGCGGCGGTCCGACTCCGACCAATCGGCACGCACGCGGCGTCCGGTATGGCGCGCGGTGGTCGCCGCCTGCACCCTCCTGCTCCTTCCGCTCTCGTCGCTGATCGCCCTCGAAGGTGTCGCAAGCGCGCAGGCGGTCGGCACCCCGTCGCCTGCGAGCGGCATCGTCGGCAGCACGACGACGGTCGCGGTGTCCGGCTACGTCGCGACGCATTCCCTCACGGTGACGGTGGACAGTGTCACCGCGACTGTCAACAGCGGTGGCACGACCGACGGCACCGGCGCCGCCAGCGTTAACTTCACCATCCCGCCAGTCCCCAATGGGACCCAGACGGTCGTCGTTTCGGACGGCACGAACAACGACACG
Source organism: Acidimicrobiales bacterium (assembly GCA_035533595.1). Classification (NCBI taxonomy): domain Bacteria; kingdom Bacillati; phylum Actinomycetota; class Acidimicrobiia; order Acidimicrobiales; species Acidimicrobiales bacterium. The sequence goes on along the minus strand of DATLTN010000047.1, from coordinate 391 downwards.
ACGAGCTTCACCGTCAACGCCGCCGCATCGGGGCTCAGCCCGACCTCCGGAGCGATCGGCACCTCGGCAACGGTCACCGCGCAGGGCTTCATCGCGAGCCACGCCCTCACCGTCACGGTTAACGGTGTGAGCGCGACGGTCACCGGCGGCAGCCCGACCGATGCGACCGGCTCGGCCACCCTCACCTTCACGGTCCCCACGACCACCTCCGGCGCCCAGGCGGTCGTCGTCTCGGACGGCACGAACACAGCGGGCGCCGGCAACTTCACGATCAGCAGCGCTGCATCGCTCAACTCGCCGTCGCCGACCTCGGGCCCCGTCGGCCAGAGTGTCACCGTCACCGGTAGTGGCTTTATCGCGAACCACACCCTCACCGTCACCGTCGCCGGCA
>DATLTN010000046.1 GCA_035533595.1 Acidimicrobiales bacterium | reverse complement strand
CCCACAAGGTGGGCTGCGCGTTTACCGTTCTCAACACGATGGCCTCGATCCGTACTAGCCCTACGGGTCGAGGCCATCATCCCAGCTGAGCGCCGGAATCGCGAGCATCGCCGCCCGACTTTTTCAGGTCGAAGTAGCTAGTAGCCGGTGAGCTCTCGCACCGCCGTCGCGATGTCGTCGATGCGCGGCAGCGTCGCCTCGACGAAGCCCGGCTCGTAGCCGACCCAGGTGTCGAGCGCCGCGAGGCGCCGCACGGGGGCGTCGAGGTCCGAGAAACAGTGCTCGGCGACCCAGGCGGCGACCTCGGCGCCGAAGCCGCCGGTGAGCACGTCCTCGTGCACGACGAGCAGGCGCGAGGTGCGGGCCACCGAGTCGGCGACGGCCTCGCGGTCCCAGGGGGCGAGGGTCCGTAGGTCGAGCACCTCGGCGGAGATCCCCTCCTCGGCGAGCGCCGCCGCCGCCGTCATGCAGCGGGGGACGGTCGCCCCCCAGGTGACGATCGTGACGTCCTCGCCGGGCCGCACCGTCGCCGCCCGTCCGAGGGGGACGACGAAGTCGGGCCCGGGGTAGGGGTCGGCGACGTCGCGGCGGCGGAAGAGCGCCTTGTGCTCGAGGAAGAGCACCGGGTCCTCGCAGCGGAAGGCGGCGCGCATCATCCCCACGACGTCGCGTGCCCGTGACGGGAACATCACGATGAGGCCGGGGATGTGCGTGAAGATCGCCTCGCCGCACTGCGAGTGCCAGATCGCTCCGCCCGTCACCCACCCGCCGATCGCGCAGCGCAGCACCATCGGCACCGAGAAGGTCCCCGCCGAGCGCCAGCGCGTCGTCGCCGCCTCGGAGCGGATCTGGTGCATCGCGGGCCAGATGTAGTCGAAGAACTGGATCTCCGGAGAGGGGTGCAGGCCGCGCACCGCCTGGCCGACCGCCCTGCCGACGATGTTCGCCTCGGCGAGGGGGGTGTTGAAGCAGCGGTCGGGGCCGAAGCGCCGCTGCAGGCCGAGGGTCGTGCCGAAGACCCCGCCGATGCCGTCGAGGTCGTACTCGAGCGCCTCGCGCCCATCGGCGACGTCCTCGCCGAAGACGCGGATCCGCTCGTCGGCCTCCATCTGCTCGGCGAGCACGCGGCGGATCGCCTCGGCGAAGAGCACCGTCTCGGTCCCCTCGGCGGCCGCGGCCGGCGGCTCGGGGATCGAGGGGAGGGCGAGGAGGTGGGCCATCGCGCTCGCCGGGTCGGGCTTCGGCGCGGCCATCGCCACCCGCGTCGCCTCGGCGACGAGCTCGTGCGCCTCGGCGTGGACCGCCTCGACGCGCGCCGCGTCGAGGATCCCCGCCGCGAGCAGCTCGCGCTCGAAGGCCGCGATCGGGTCGCGCTCGGCCTCCGCGGTGATCTCGCCGGGCGCGCGGTAGCGGGCCTGGTTGTCCGAGGAGGAGTGGGAGTAGGGGCGCGTCACCGAGGCGTGCAGGAGCGCCGGGCCGCGCCCGGCGCGCACCTCGGCGATCGCCTCCGCGCTCTCGGCGCGGCTCGCGAAGTAGTCACAGCCGTCGAAGCGGCGGACGGTGAGGCCGGGGAAGGAGGCGACGAGCTCGGAGATCGGTCCCGGGGCCTGGTCGCTGCTCGGCACCGAGATCGCGTAGCCGTTGTCGGCGATCAGGTAGCAGACGGGGAGGCGCTCGCGGCAGGCGGTGTTGAGGCTCTCCCAGAACTCCCCCTCGGAGGTGGCGCCGTCACCGAGCGAGACGTAGGTGATCTCGTCGTGCGCCGAGGCGAGGTCGAGGCCCGGGTGGCCCTGCAGGTAGCGGCCGGCCTCGGCGGCGCCGACCGCGGGCAGGCACTGGCTCCCCGTCGGGCTCGACTGGGTGACGATGTGCAGCTCGGGGCTTCCCCAGTGCGCCGGCATCTGGCGGCCGGCGGAGGCGGGGTCCTCCGAGGAGCCGACGGCCTGCAGGAGCACCTCGGTCGGGGTCACGCCGAGCGCGAGCACGAGGGTCAGGTCGCGGTAGTAGGGGAAGAACCAGTCGTAGCCGGGGCGGAGCGAGCGGGCGATCGCGGTGAGGAGGGCCTCATGGCCCGCGCCGGCGATCTGGAAGTAGGTCCTGCCCTGCTTGTGCAGAACGAGCTGGCGATCATCGAGCGCCCGCGAGACACAGGCCAGGCGGTAGTCGGCGAGGAGCTCGCTGACGGGCACGCCGCGGTAGCTGGCCTCGCCGTTCTCCCCGGCGCGGGGCGCGCCCTCCGGAGTGCGTTCGGTGGTCTTGAGCTGGGTCATCGTTCCAAGCCCGCCGCGGCCGGAGCGCGCCGTGCGGCGGGTAGGGCGCGCGGCGTCCGACCGGCTGCGGGCAGCGGAGACGGCACCCGCTCACCTTACTGAGTGCCGGGCGAACGGGGCTCGCACCGTGGCGCGCCGGCCCGGGCCGTAGACTGACCGCAGTGGAAGGAGCCGCAATGCTCGCCAGCCTCATCGGCCCCGACGCAGGGATCGTGCTCATCGTCGTGGTCGTCGTCCTGCTCTTCGGCGGCAGGAGCCTGCCGAAGCTCGCGCGCGGCCTCGGGAGCGCCAGTCACGAGTTCCGCAAGGGCCTCGCGGAGGGTGACAAGGACGAGAGCGAGAAGGACCCGAAGGAGAGCTGAGCACCCACCGCGCCAGTTGGCCGGCGCGGAGCGCGCCTCGCTAATCTCGCCCCGTGGCCGCTCGCGTGAACCGTCTCACCGACCCTGTCCGGAGGCGGTCCCTCGGTCGGCATGCCCGCCTCCGGCGGATCGTCACCGTCCCGCTCCTGCTCCTCGTAGGGGCAATCGCCCTCGGCGGATGCCAGGTGCCGAGCTTCGGCGCCTTCCGCGGCGCCACGACCCAGGGGCGCACCGAGTTCCACCTCTGGCAGTTGACGATGATCGCCGGGCTCGTCGTCACGGTGATCGTCTTCTGCCTGATCGTGTGGCCGGTGATCCGCCACCGCCGGCGGAGCGCGGACGAGATGCCGCGGCAGTTCCACGAGCACATCCCGCTCGAGATCACCTACACGATCATCCCCGTCCTGATCGTCGGCGCGCTCTTCTACTTCACCGTCATCGCCGAGAACAAGATCGACGACGTCGCCGCGCACCCGAACGAGATCATCCACATCCTCGCCTACCGCTGGGGCTGGAGCTTCACCTACGACGACGGTAATGGGCAGCCCCAACACGTGCAGATCGCGACCACCGCGGAGCCGAAGCTGCTCGCCCAGCCCGACACCTCAACGGAGTACCCGCAGCTCGTGCTGCCGGACAACGCGACGATCCGTATCGACCTCGCGTCTGCGGACGTGGTCCACGGCTTCTACATCCCCGAGTTCAACTTCTCGCGCTACGCGCAGCCGGGGGTCCTCGGCAGCCAGCAGCAGTTCGACTTCACGACGACGACCGACGGCGTCTTCCGTGGGCAGTGCACGCAGTACTGCGGCCTCTACCACTCTGAGATGCTGTTCAGTGTGCGAGTGGAGTCGTCGGCCAAGTTCCAGCAGTGGCTGGGCGCGGAGCAGGCCCAACAGGCCGGTAGCGGCCTAGGAGCGTCGTCATGACCCTTGTCGCCGAACGCCCCGTGCACCTCGGCGAGCCGGAGCACGAGCACCACGCCGCGCCGAGCGGCTTCTACAAGTGGGTCACCTCGACCGACCACAAGGACATCGGCCGCAGCTACCTGATCACGAGCTTCGTCTTCTTCCTCATCGCCGGGTGCATGGCGGTGATCATGCGCACCCAGCTCGCGAGCCCCGACAGCTCGATCGTCACCCAGCACGGCTACAACGAACTGTTCACGATCCACGGCTCGCTGATGCTCTACCTCTTCGCCGGCCCCTTCGCCTTCGGTGGCCTCGCGAACTACATCGTCCCCCTGCAGGTGGGCGCGCCGGACATGGCCTTCCCCCGACTGAACGCCCTGTCGTACTGGCTCTACCTCACCGGCGGGCTGACGATGGTCGCCTCGTTCCTCACCGTCGGCGGCGCCGCGGACTTCGGCTGGGTCGCCTACGCACCGCTCTCCGACGCCGTGAACTCCCCCGGCGCTGGGTCCGACATGTGGATCGTGGCGCTCGTGCTCACCGGCTTCTCGGCGATTTTCACCGGCGTGAACATCATCACGACGGTCTTCTACCTGCGTGCCCCGGGCCTCACGATGTTCCGCGTGCCGATCTTCACCTGGAACATGGTGGTCACCGGCATCCTCATCCTCATCGCCTTCCCGGTGCTCACCGCGGCGCTGATCATGCTGTGGGCCGACCGCCACATCGGGGCGCACATCTACACCGTCTCGGGCGGGGGCGTCCCCGTGCTCTGGCAGAACCTCTTCTGGTTCTTCGGCCATCCGGAGGTGTACATCCTCGCCTTGCCCTACTTCGGGATCGTCACCGAGGTGATCCCGGTCTTCTCCCGCAAGCCCACCTTCGGCTACCGCGGGATGGTCTTCGCCACGATCGCCATCGCCGCGCTCTCAACGGCCGTGTGGGCGCACCACATGTTCACGACGGGCGTCGTGCTGCTCCCCTTCTTCAGCCTGATGAGCTACCTGATCGCGGTGCCGACGGGGATCAAGTTCTTCAACTGGATCGGGACGATGTGGCGAGGCTCACTCGTCTTCAACACGCCGATGCTCTTCAGCATCGGCTTCCTCGTGGTCTTCCTCTTCGGTGGCGTCACCGGCATCTTCCTCGCCTCGCCGCCGATCGACTTCGCGACGCACGACACCTACTTCGTGGTCGCCCACTTCCATGAGGTGCTCTTCGGCTCGGCGGTCTTCGCCGGCTTCTCCGGCCTGTACTACTGGTATCCGAAGATGACGGGGCGGATGCTGCGCGATCGACTCGGCAAGGCGAGCTTCTGGTTCATGTTCGTGGGCTTTTTCGTCACCTTCCTGCCGCAGTACCTGGTCGGCCTGCACGGAATGCCGCGCCGGATCGCCGAGTACTCCCAGTCGACGGGTTGGACGACGCTCAACCGCATCTCCACCGTCGGCGCCTACCTGCTGTTCATCGCGGTGGCGATCATGCTCGTGAACTTCTGGGTCTCCTGGCGAAAGCCCGTGATCGCGGGCGCCAACCCCTGGGACGCCGGGACCCTCGAGTGGGGGACGAGCTCGCCCCCGCCGCACCACAACTTCAACTCCATCCCCCCGATCCGTTCCGAGCGGCCGGTGTGGGACTTCAACCACCCTGACCACGTCGCGCTCGGCCACCCGAGCACGAACGGCCACGGAAAGGTCCCCGCCGGCGCCTCCGAGGTGGAGCACGGATGAAGCACGAGGCCTACTTCCTCCTCTTCATCGCTGCCTTCGGCGCGGTCGTCGCCTTTATCTTCTGGGCGGTCGGCCTCTCGCCCGTCTACCTGACGATCACGGGCGGCGGGACGATCATGCTCGTCGCCGTCTCGCTCCTCGGGCTGCTCCCCGGCGGCTACTACCTGTGGTGGTCCAAACGGATGACGCCGCGCGCCGAGGACGACGAGCACGCGGAGCCCTCCGACGGCGCCGGCGTCGTCGCCGCCTTCCCGAGCTCGAGCATCTGGCCTTTCGTCCTCGGCCTCGGAGCGGCCTTCATCGCCCTCGCGCTCGTCTTCGGCTTCTGGACGGCGATCTTCGGTTTCTTCCTCGTGATCACCGCCCTCGTCGGCGTGATCATCGAGAGCCGCCGCGGGGGCGCCGAGGTCTAATCCCGCCGCCCGAGCTTCGCGACGAAGCGGACGACGAAGACGACGAGCACGACGAAGAGCACCACGAAGACCGCGAAGCTCGCCTCGAAGGCGGCCGTGAGGGCGAGCATCAGCCCTCGAGCGGGCCGTTGACGCGCACCAGGCCCTCCTGGGCGGCGGTCGCGACGCGGTGACCCTGCTGGTTGTAGAGGGAGCCGATCGACAGCCCGCGCGCGCCGTAGGCGGCGGGGCTCACCTGGTCGTAGAGGAGCCACTCGTCGACGCGGAAGGGGCGGTGGAACCACATGCAGTGGTCGAGGCTCGCGCCGAAATAGGAGAGGCGCCAGAGCGAGAGGCCGTGCCGGCGGAGGATCGTGCCGACGAGGGTGAGGTCCGAGGCGAAGGTGGCGATCGCGGCGTGCAGCATCGGCTCGTCGGCGAGCGGCTGGCGAGCCCGGAACCAGAGCTGCACGCGGGGCTCGGGACGGGTGTCCTTCGCCCACGGCGGGCCGGAGATGAAGCGCAGGTCGACGCCGTTGGACTCGAGGTACGCGATTGCTGAGCCCTCCGGTGTGTCCTCGGGGAGGAGCTCGACGAGCGGCGGCAGCTCCTCGGGCGAGGGCACCTTCGGCATCGGGTCCTCGTGCTCGAGGCCCTCCTCGTCGGTGTGGAAGGAGCAGGCGAAGTTGAAGATCGGTCGCCCGTGTTGGATGGCGACGACGCGGCGGGTGATGAACGAGCGGCCGTCGCGGCTGCGGTCGACCTCGTAGAGGATCGGCGCCTCGGGGTCCCCCGGGCGGAGGAAGTAGGCGTGCAGGCTGTGCACTCGCCCCCGCTCGACGGTGCGGCCGGCGGCGACCAGCGCCTGGGCGGCGACCTGGCCGCCGAAGACCCGCTCGCGCTCCGCGGGGAGGCGGGGGCCCCGGAAGATGTTCGTCTCGATCGTCTCGAGATCGAGGAGCTGGAGGAAGGCGGCGATCCCGTCGGTCACCGGCGAGACGGTACACTCCCGGCCGATGTCAGAGAGGCCCGATCGACTGTTTGATCGCGCCCGCGAATTCGTTCGGAGCCCGCAGTTCGGGCGTCTCTTCCGCTACTCGATGGTCTCGGTGATCTCGAGCGTCACCTCGCTCGTCCTGCTCTACGTCTTCTTCCGGGTGCTGAAGGTCGGCTCCGCGGCGGCCTCCAACATCCTCGCCGCGGCGGTGGCGACCGGCCCCTCCTACTACCTCAACCGCACCTGGGCCTGGAAGCGGGGCGGGAAGTCCCACCTCTGGCGCGAGGTCGTCCCCTTCTGGGTAATCGCCTTCGTGAGCCTCGCCCTCTCGACGGGTGCCGTGGACTTCGCCTCGCACGAGGCCCACGTCCACCACCTGCAGGGGCGCACCGAGACGATCCTCGTCGAGTTCGCCAACTTCTTCACCTACGGCGTGCTCTGGGTCGCGAAGTTCTCCTTCTTCAACCGCATCCTCTTCGCGCACCGCGCCCCAGACGAGCGCGAGGGCCCCGAGGGGCCCGGGGGGCCGAGCGCCCCCGAGGTGCCGCCGGGCCCTCTCAGCCCGACGATCGCCTGAGGGCGAGCGGGCGCGCGCGTCGGCTCGCTTCGGCGAGCACGACGGCGAGCGCCCCGAGCACCAGCCAGGGAAGGTCGCCGCCCTGGTCGTAGAGGGTGAGGCCGCGGCGCGTCGGCAGGTTCACCACCACCGCGCTGATCGCGTCGAGGCGCGTCACCCCCCTGACCGCCCCTGACGGCAGCACGAACGCGCTATAGCCCGTCGTCGCCGCCTGCAGGACGTAGCGGCCGCTCGCGACCGCCTGCAGACGGGTCGCGGCGAGCTCCTCCGCGGGGAGCTGGCGGCTCGCGTAGGAGGCGGTGTTCGTCGGCACGACGAGCAGCTCGGCCCCCGCGCGCGCCTCCTCCCGGCCGCGGCCGGGGAAGAAGGTCTCGAAGGAGATCAGCACCCCGACCCGTGTGCCGGCGACGTCGAGTACGCCGTGGCCGTGGCCGACGAGGGCGTCGAAGGGGACCGCCCGCAGGCTGAAGAAGCGGCCGAGCAGGCCGCGCCACGGCACGTACTCGCCGAAGGGCACGGCGTGGGTCTTCTCGACGGCGCCGGTCACCCTCCCGTTCGGCGCGAAGGCGAGCTCCTCGTTCAGGAAGTGACGGCCACCGACGGGCACCGTCACGCCGGCGAGGATCGTCGTCGCGAGCGAGCGGGCGACGGCACCGAGCGTCGTCCCGAGCGCGGTGCTCGTCGCCGGGAGGCGGGGGAGCGGGACCGTGTCCTCCGGCCAGAGGAGGAGCGCGACCCTGCCGCGCACCGCGAAGGACTCGGCCTCGCTGCGGGCGAACGCGCTGAGCCCGGGCTGTGCCTCCTGGTGCAAGCCGCGCGGCCCGCCACCCTGCACCGCCGCGGCGCGCAGCAGCGGGCCGTCGACGCCACCCTCGGGGGCGAGCGCCGCGAGCAGGCAGAGCAGGCAGATCCCGACGAGCAGCCCCGAGGCGGGGCGCACGCCGCGGCCCCCTCCGGCGGCCAGCCGGGCGAGCGCGCCACCCGCCAGCGCGAACACGAAACTGAGGAGGACCGGGCCGCCGAGGCGGGCGAGCGCGAAGGCCGGTGAGCCGACGGCGGCGAGGGGGAGGCCGCCCGGGGGGAGGCCGCCGAAGGGGAGCATGGCGCGCAGCCATTCGCCGATCGCGAGGGCGCCTGCGAGCGCCCAGGGGCTCCCCCGTCGGCCGGCGGCGACGGCGGCCAGCGCCGGGAAGAGGGCCTCGGCGGCGATGAGCGCGCCGTAGCCGACGGCGCTGAACTCCAAGATGAACACCAGCCCGACGGCGAACTGGCCGAGGCCGAAGCACCACCCCCGCAGGAAGCGCCCCCGCGCCGCCGTTCCCACGAGGCTGTGCGCGAGCAACGCGCAGCCGAGCGGTGCCGCGGGCCAGAAGGAGGACGGTGGCAGTGCCGCCGCGACGGCGAGGCCGCCGAGGGTCGCGAGCCCCGCGCCGGCGAGACTCCGCCCTCCCGCCGGGGCCAGCGCTCGCCGCGCCCTCAGCCGGCGAGCGCCCGTGCGAGCTCCTCGGCCTGGCGGACCGCGCCGGCGATGCAGGCGGGGATGCCGATCCCGTCGTAGGCGGCGCCGGCGAGCGCGAGCGGCGGCAGCGCGGCCGCGGCCTCGCGCAGCGCCGCGACCCGCCCGAGGTGGCCCTTCACGTACTGCGGGAAGGAGTCCGGGAAGCGCGTGACGAGGACCTCGAGCGGCGCTGCCGTGATCCCGAGGATGCGCGCCAGCTCGCCGGCGAGCGCGGCGGTGAGCGCGCCGTCGTCGAGCTCGAGGGCGCGGCGGTCGCCGTGGCGGCCCGCCGAGGCGCGGATTACCACCTCCCCCGGCCGGGCAGAGCGCGGCCACTTGGTCGAGGTGAAGCTGAAGGCGGTGGCGAGGGTGCCGCTCGCCCGACCGACGAGAACCCCCGCCCCCGGCAGCGCCGGGCCTCCCCCTGCCGCCGACAGGAGGCCCGCAAGGCGCTCGGAGAGCGCGCCTGGCACCGCCGTCTCGGAGAAGACGAAGGCGGCGGTCACGACGCCGGCGTAGGGGATCGACGACAGCCCCGCGGCGAGCGCCTCGTCGGCGCCGCGAAGGAGCGCCGCCGCCTGCGGCGCGGGGAGGGCGAGGAGCAACCCGTCGAAGGCTTCCTCTTCGGTCTCGGTCGTCACCTGCCAGCGGACGGCGTGGGCGAGCTCGCGCACCGGGCTCGCGCAGCGCAGCCGCACGCCGCGGTCGGTGACGTCGGCGGCGAGCGCCACCGTCAGTGATCCGAGGCCCCGCTCGAGGCCGGCGAAGACCGGCGGGGGGTCGGCCGCCGGCGGCGGGGAGGCAGCCGGGCGGAGTGCCCGCATCATGCTGGAGGAGCGCCCGAGGAGCGGGAGGAGCTGCGGCAGGGCGGCGGCGAAGGAGAGCGAGTCGACGTCGCTCGCGTTGATGCCGCCGACGAGCGGGTCGACGAGGTTGTCGAGGACCGCCCGCCCGAGGCGGCCCCCCACCAGCTCGCCCACGCTCGGGTCGCCGCGCACTCCGGCGCCATGCCGACCGAGGAGGGGGCCGAGCCACAGGTCGGCCGCGGCGCGCAGCGCTCCCCACCGCCCCACCGTCCCCGAGGCCCACAGGGCGCGGAAGTCGGTCGGGATCCCGACGGCGAGGCCGCTCGGGAGCGGGGTGAGGCGCCGCCCGCCATAGAGCGCGGCGCCGCGAGCCGACGGGGAGACGAGCTCCCCGGCGAGGCCGAGCTCCGCGGCGAGCGCCGTCCCCGCCCGGTTGCGTCGGATGAAGGCGTCGGGGCCGGGGTCGAAGGGGCGGTCGCGAAGGCGCGCCGTCGTGAGGCGCCCTCCGGGAGCCGGAGCCGCCTCGAAGAGGGTGACGTCGTGCTCGGCGGCGAGGGCGCGCGCCGCGACGAGCCCTGCGATCCCGCCGCCGACGACGGCGACGCGCCGTGCCGCCATGCTCAGCGGGGAGGCACGGCGGCGATGACGAGGCCGGCGAGCGCCTCCATCAGCCGCGGCTCGTCGTTCAGCGAGGCGGTGCGGGCGAAGGCGATCTTCAGCCCCTCCGCGCGCCGTCTCGCGACGACGTCGAGGTCGTAGAGGATCTCGAGATGGTCCGAGACGAAGCCCGCCGGGCAGACGACGACCCCCTCGGTGCCGACGCCGGCGAGCTCCTCGAGGACCTCGCCGATGTCGGGGCCGAGCCAGGGCTCGGGGGTCACCGAGGCGCTCTGCCAGGCGGTGCGAAAGCGGGTGAGGTCGGCCTCTGCCGCGACCAGCGCAGCCGTCTCGGCGAGCTCGGCGGGATAGGGGTCGCCCGCCGCGAGGATGCGTGTCGGGAGGCTGTGCGCCGTGAAGAGGACCTCGGCCCAGCGCGCCGGGGTGCCGAGCTCCTCGAGGGAGGAGCGCACGCGCTCGGCGAGCAGCTCGACGAGGACGGGGTCGGCCCCCCAGCGCTCGACCCGTCCGAGCGGCAGGCCGGCTGCGGCCGCCGCCTCGGCGAGCTGCTCGAAGTACTGCTCGACGCTGAGCGTCGAGAAGTGAGGGGTGAGGACGAGGCCGACGAGGGCGTCGACGCCGCTCGCGACGAGCTCGCCCGCCGCCTCCGCGATGCGCGGCCAGGCGTGCTTGGTCCCGTAGGCGGTGCGGAAGCCACTGGGCGCGAGGCGCTCCAGCGCGGCGGTGATCCCCGCCATCTGCGCGCGGCTCACCGAGTTGAGCGGTGAGAGGCCGCCGATCGCCGCGTAGCGCCGCTCGAGCTCGGCGAGCTGCTCGATCGTCGGGGGGCGGCCGTGCAGGATGTCGGTGTAGTACTCGGGGATCTGCTCGGGGCGCGAGGGGGTCCCGTAGGACATCACGACCACGCCGACGGTCACCTCTCCGGCCCCCCCTCTTTGTGGACGAGGTCGACGAGGCGGGCCAGGACGTCCGGGTCGGTCTCGGGGAGGACGCCGTGACCGAGGTTGAAGATGTGCCCGGGGAGGCCGGCACCCTCGCGCAGCACGGCGCGCGCCGCTGGGGCCGCGGCCTCGATGCCCGCGACGCACAGCGCGGGATCGAGGTTGCCCTGCAGGGGGAGGGGGCGACCGACGTACGCCGCGGCCTGCGAGAGCGGGAGGCGCCAGTCGACGCCGACGACGTCGGCCCCCGCCTCCGTCATGAGGTCGAGCAGGGCGCCGGTGCCGACGCCGAAGTGGATGCGCGGCACGCCGGCGTCCGCGAGGCCGCCGAGGACACGCGCCGAGGCGGGGAGGACGAAGCGCCGGTAGTCGTCCCTGCTGAGCGCCCCCGCCCAGGAGTCGAAGAGCTGCACCGCCGCCGCGCCGGCCTGCACCTGCGCGCGCAAAAAGGCGAGGGCGAGGTCGGCAAGGCGCTCGAGGAGCGCCGTGAAGAGCGCGGGGGCCTGGTGCATCAGGCGCTTGGTCTTCACGAAGTCCCTTGTCGGCCCGCCCTCGACGAGGTAGCTCGCGACGGTGAAGGGGGCGCCGGCGAAGCCGATCAACGGCACGGCGAGCTCGCCCGCGAGGATGCCGACCGTCTCGATCACGTAGGGGAGGTCCTCCTCGGCGACGAGCGGCCGCAGGCGCGCGAGGTCCTCCTCGGCGCGGAAGGGCTCGGCGATGACCGGCCCCCGGCCGGGGACGATCTCGACCCCGACGCCGATCGCGGCGAGCGGGACGACGATGTCGGAGAAGAGGATCGCCGCGTCCACCCCGTAGCGGCGGACGGGCTGGAGGGTGATCTCGGCGGCGAGGTCGGGCGAACGGATGGCGTCGAGGATGCTCCCGGTGCCCCGCAGCCGGCGGTACTCCGGGAGCGAGCGGCCCGCCTGTCGCATGAACCAAACCGGGGTGTGTGCAGGAACTTCGCCGCGACAGGCGGCGAGGAACGGGGAGGTCTCGCCGGGCACCGCACGACCCTATCCGGCCCGCTCGGAGGCGGAATCTGTGCCCGGGCCTTGGTTGGTGTGACCCCTCCGGTCTCGACTATGAAGTAGTGCCGTGACCGACGTAACGGTGGACCGTTCGCCTGCACCAGCAGGCGCCGCCCATCTCCAGCGGCCGCAGCTCCTCGCCGTCGGCGTGATGATCTGGCTGGGCTCGGAGTTCATGTTCTTCAGCGGCCTCTTCGCCGCCTTCTTCACGATCCGGGCGCACGCCGCGGTCTGGCCGCCGGCGGGGACCAAGCTCGACACCTACCAGGCGCTCGCGTTCACCTTCGTCCTCCTCGCCTCCTCCCCGACGATGCAGTTCGGCGTGTGGGCCGAGGAGCGGGGCGAGCGCGTGAAGGCGCGCTTCTGGGTCGTCACGAGCCTGCTGCTCGGAGCGGCCTTCCTCGGGAACCAGGCCTACGAGTGGAAGACGCTGCCCTTCCGGCCGCACGACAACGCCTACGCCTCGCTCTTCTACATCATGTCCGGCCTGCACGGCCTGCACGTCCTGCTCGGCCTCGTCGCGATGCTGGCGCTGCTCGCCCGCATGAAGGGCGTCCGCGGGGACTCCGGTGAGGCCCCGGTCTTCCAGGCGGTCAGCTACTACTGGCACTTCGTCGATATCGTCTGGATCGGGCTGTTCAGCGCCCTGTTCCTCCTCTCTTGATGCGCCGCCGCCTCCTCCCGGTCCTCGTCGTCACGAGCGCACTCGCGGTCGGGCTGCTCGTGCTGTTCCCCCACGGGGGAGCCGGCAGCGCGCCGGGCGACGCCGTGCTCACCGCGGCGAGCACCACCGACACCTCCGCCCAGCTCGCCCACGGCAAGCAGCTCTTCGACGAGACCTGCTCGACCTGCCACGGCGTGAACGCCGGCGGCGGCGTGCTGGCGCCGAACCTGCGCGGCCTCGGCGCGGGCACCGTCGACCTCTGGGTCAGCTCCGGCTGGATGCCGCTCGCGACGCCGACCCAGGAGCCGATCCGCAAGCCGGCGAAGTTCGACCGCGCGGACACGCTCGCGATCGCGAACTACGTCGCCTCGCTCACGCCCAACCTCCCCGGTGTGCCCGTCCCGCAGCCCGACCTGAAGAACGCCGACCTCGCCGAGGGCTTCTCGCTGTTCACCTTGAACTGCGCCCCCTGCCACACGATCACTGGTGCCGGTGACGCCCTCTCGAACGGGCTCTCGGCCCCTCCGCTGCACGGTCTCACCACCACCGAGATCCAGGAGGCGATCGAGACGGGGCCATCGACGATGCCCCGCTTCATCCCCGGCGCGCTCACGCCCGCCGAGCTGAGCGACGTCGTCGCCTACGTGCACAACGACATCGAGCACCCGGCCAACCCCGGCGGGATCGGCCTCGGCGGCGTCGGCCCGGTGGCCGAGGGCTTCATCGGGCTGTTCCTCGGCGTCGGCCTCTGCCTGCTGATCGCGATGTGGATCGGTGACCGGACCGACGAGGACGAGTCCGAGCACGAGGGCCACCCCGGCGAGCCGACCACGGAGGGAGCACATGCCTGACGAGCACCAGGCGCCAGAGCGCACCGTCCCCCTCGACGCCCCCCAGCTGCAGGTCTCGGCGAAGAACCCCCGGCGGGCGGAGATGGTCGTGGCGATCACCTTCCTCATCTCGATGGCCGGGTTCGGCGCCTTCGGTGGCGCCTTCTGGCAGGCCGCCTCCAACTACTGGCTCGGCGGCACCCTCGGGATCGGGATGTGCTTCTTCGGCATCGCCTTCGTCGCCTGGGGCAAGTACCTCATGCCGCGCGGCCCCTTCGAGGAGCCCCGCGCCCTCATGACCGTCACCGCGGAGCAGCGCGCCGAGCTCGTCTCGGACTTCGCGAGCCGCGGCAAGGTGGCGATCGAGCGCCGCGGCTTCCTCGCTGTCGTGATGGGCGGCGCGGCGACGATCTTCGGGGTGGTCGCGGTCTTCCCACTGCTCCGCTCGCTCGGGCCCCTCCCCAAGCACCAGCTCTACGTGACGAAGTGGAAGAAGGGCTCCTACCTCACGACGATCGACGGCCGCCGCCTGAAGGTGGACGACGTCGCCGTGGGCGGGATCGCGACCGTCTTCCCGGAGAACGACGTCGGCAGCGCGATCTCCCAGACCGTGCTGATCCACCTGCAGAGCGGCTCGGACTCGATCACCACGATGCCCGGGCGGGAGGGCTGGGGGCCTTACGGCTACCTCGCCTACTCGAAGGTCTGCACGCACGCCGGCTGCCCGGTCGGCCTCTACGAGCAGCTCACCGAGCAGCTCCTGTGCCCCTGCCACCAGTCGCTGTTCGTGCTGCGAAAGGGTGCCATCCCGATCTTCGGCCCGGCGCCGCGGCCGCTCCCGCAGCTGCCGCTCTACGTCGACGGCAGCGGCTACCTGCGGGCGCAGAAGGGCTATGGCGAGCCGATCGGCCCCGGCTTCTGGGAGCGGGGAGGGACGACGTGATCGACGGCCTCTTCGGCTGGGTGGACAATCGCCTCGCGATCTCGCGCGGCGGCCGCCACCTGCTGAACAAGATCTTCCCCGACCACTGGTCCTTCATGATCGGCGAGATCGCCCTCTACTCCTTCATCGTGCTCGTCGCCACGGGGGTCTTCCTCACCCTCTACTTCATCCCCTCCGGCCACGACGTCATCTACCAGGGGAGCTACGTCCCACTCGTCGGCGAGAAGGTCTCCGAGGCCTACAAGTCGACGATCGACCTCTCCTTCCAGGTGCGCACCGGCCTGCTGATGCGCCAGATGCACCACTGGTCGGCGAACATCTTCGTCGGCTCGATCGTCGTCCACATGCTGCGCGTCTTCTTCACCGGCGCTTTCCGCCGGCCGCGCGAGATCAACTGGATCGTCGGCTCGACGCTGCTCATCCTCGCGATCCTGAACGGCTTCCTCGGCTACTCGCTCCCCGACGACCTGATCTCGGGGACGGGCATCCGGATCGCCTTCTCGATCCTCGAGTCGGTGCCCCTCGCCGGCAGCTACCTCGCCTTCTTCCTCTTCGGCGGGAACTATCCGGGGAACGGGATCATCATCCCCCGCTTCTTCATCCTCCACGTGCTGATCATCCCGCTCATCATCTTCGCCCTCCTTGGGGCCCACCTCGGGATGCTCGTGCGTCACAAGCACACCCAATTCCGCGGGCGAGGCGCGCGCGAGGACAACGTGGTCGGCACGCCGATGTGGCCCGGCTTCATCGCGAAGACCACCGGCTTCCTCTTCCTCATCGCCGGCGTCACGGCGCTGCTCGGGGCCTTCGTGCAGATCAACCCGATCTGGCTCTACGGCCCCTACGTCGTCTCGCACGTGAGCTACGCGGTGCAGCCCGACTGGTACATGGGCTGGCTCGATGGGGCGCTGCGCGTGATGCCCTCCTGGGAGATCCACTTCCCCGGCCACATGATCCCGAACGCCTTCTTCCCGGCGGTGCTGCTCCCCGGCATCACCTTCAACGCGATCTTCGCCTGGCCGTGGATCGAGGCGAAGCTCACCGGCGACACCGCCGAGCACCACCTCCTCGACCGGCCGCGCGACCGGCCGGTGCGGACCGGCTTCGGGGCGGCCGTCTTCGCCTTCTACTTCGTGCTCTTCGGGGCGAGCGCCACCGACGTGCTTGCGAACTACCTCGACATCTCGCTGAACTTCGTGCTCGCCGCCTTCCGGGTGCTGTGCATCATCGTCCCGCTCGTCACCTTCCCCGTCGCCTACAAGGTCTGCAAGGAGCTGCAGGGGACGCCGGGCGCCTGGAAGCGCAAGCGCCACAATGTCGTCATCCGACGCCCCGACGGCGGCTACGAGGCGATCCCTGTCGAGGACTACGTCGAGTACGCCGAGCCCGAGCTCGACCCGATCGACGTCGACCGGGTCGCGCTGATGCCGCCCAACGGCGACGCGCCCGCCCCCGATGGTGTCTACGAGATCCCCCGCAGCTACCGCTGACGCGGCGCGCTGGGTGCCCGCCTCGTGGCGCGCCGGTCAGTGTCCTCACCCACAGGAGAAGCTGAGGCCCGCCGCGGCGGAGCCTCGGTCGATTCCCGCAATCGGCGCGCTCCCTCGGGGACCCATACCCGACAGTCCGCACCCGGTTCCGTAGTCCGATACACGCTGCGGTAGCGCCTCTCGACCCTCCGACGGGCGCGCCTTCGGCGTCATTGCGTGGGCGCGCATAGTGTCGCCGGCGGGGCGGCAATGGGGAGACTCCGGCTTACGAGCTACATCGGCCGCAGCACCGCTGACGGATCGTCACCGCCCAAAGGCGTCGCGGGTCGCGGGGTGCCTCGACCAGGCGGCCAGGCCCCATCGGGGAATTCGCGGCGTCCCGGCGGATTCGGGAGAGGAAGGTGAGCGCCGTCGTGTCGCTCGCGACCATTGGGCTCGCGCTCGCGCTCCCCGTCAGCGTCGCTCGCGGGACGACGACCGCCGCCGTCGCGTTCAACGTCGTCACGTCCAACGTCTCGCGCGCCGCGGTCCCCGGCTCGGACGCCTCCTGGGCCGGTCAGGGCTACCCGGGCGAGCGCTACCCCTACGTCCCGTGCCAGTGGCCACCCTCGCGTGCGTCGATCACGGTGGCCGAGGCCGCGACCTACCGCTGCAGCCCCAGTGCCTACGACACGACCCACTTCCCGGTCCCGGCATCCGGCTCGTTCGAGATCCTGTCGACGCCCATCGACGGTGCTCCGTATTCGCCGCAGAACGGCGGCCTCTCGGACAACGTTCGATTCGTGACACGCGACGGCCCCGTCATCCACGTCGGCCCCTCGCTGCTGGAGTACGGCGACTATTCCGGCGGCGCCCGGCCTTCCTTCGCCGAAGCCGGCGGAACGCTCTGGATCTTCGACTACGCGACCGAGCGGGGCCCCGAGGTGATCCGCATCTCGGCGACGACCGGAGCCGTCCTCCAGCGCACCGTGATGCCGGCCATCTCTCGGCCGATCATCGGGGTGAACGCCCTCGGCTTCTGGCTCGCGCAGGACTCGGACAGCCTGTGCCCGAACTCGCAGGTGAGGCTCGGCGTCTGGTTCGCAGCGGTCGGCGCGACACGCGGAGAACTGGTGAAGGCCAGCCGAGGCAGCGTCTGGGCGATGCGCGCAGACGGCGACGCGATGGACGTCTTTGTTAGCCCGCACTGGCGGGACGGGGATCCGGCCTACCAGATGTGGCGGTTCACCCCGAGCTGAGCTGTGGGCGGGACCCTGCGCGGCATTTCTTCTGAGCCCGGGCGGGGAGTCGAACCCCGGTCGCCTGATTACAAGGCAGGTGCTCTACCGCTGAGCTACCCAGGCGGGTCAGCCGGCGGCGCTCGCCGTCGGCCGCGGCCTCATCGTAGGGTGCGCTTCTGCGCCGTTCGCTCGCTCGGCCGGGGCTGTGGTGGGTGCCGGACTCGGGCGGAGCTCGCTCGCCGAGAGGAGACGGACCGCACCGCCGCCGGCGACGGCGTCGCGGTGGGCGGCCGGACCCGCAGGCGGCGCAGCGAGTCGGGCGATCGGGAGCGGGACGACCCGCACCGGGGTGAGGCGGCCGAGGGCGCGGGCGAGCGGCGCCGTGAGAAGGGCGCCCGCGGCGAGCCCCACCGCGACGCCGAGCCCGAGGCCGGTGAGCACCGCGCTCGGGTACAGCGTCCCGCTCGCGGCGTCGGCCAGGGCGGCGAGCACGAGGAGGAGCGCGCCGGTGGGCGCGAGCAGCCGTGCGCGCCGCAGGAAAAGGACGGTGACGACCGCCGCGATCCCCGCGACGGAGGCGTCGGGAAGACCGAATAGGGCCGAGGAAGGGGCCAGCACCACGAGGCCGTGGAGCCCGCTTCCGGGTGCCGGGAGCGAGAGGAGTGCAGCGAGGCCGCTCGCGAGTGCGCCGGCGAGGAGCCCGGCGGCGAGGGGGACCGCGGAGGCCGCCCCCGTCCGTCGGCGCGAGGTGAGGGCGAGGATCGCGAGGACGCCGCCGAGGGCCGGGCTGGCGCCCCGCGTCAGCAGCCGGCACCCTTCCCGCAGCAAGGCGCTCGAGCGGACCGCGCGGTTGAGCTCGAGACACAATTGACCGTCGACTGACACATCCCCCCCGTGCCACCCGATCGCCGTTTTGGCGGGCGGAGCGGCCCAACGGTAGTGGCGCCTCCCCTCCGGGACGTGCACCCTCGACTACGCTTTTCCGCCAAGGGCCGGGCCGAAGTTACGACCTGCTCCCGCCTGGGCGGCGCTTCGGGGGAGGCAGCAGGGCTACTGCTTCATGGGCGTACGGGTACGCCTCTAACCGATCGAGAGGAAAAACGGAGCATGCGGATCCTTGTACTCGGTGGCGATGGATACCTGGGCTGGCCAACGGCTCTCCATCTCTCCCAAGCCGGTAACGACGTGGGGGTCGTCGACAACCTCATCCGACGTCACTACGACGACGAGATGGGGACGAACTCCCTCGTGCCGATCCGCCAGCTGCAGCGGCGCGTCGCCACCTGGAAGGACGTTTCGGGCTACACGGTGGTGCCGTTCATCGGCGACCTCACCAACCACAACTTCGTGATGGACACGATCCGCGGCTTTGAGCCCGACGCGGTCGTGCACTTCGCCGAGCAGCGCTCCGCTCCCTACTCGATGATCGACCGTGAGCACGCCGTCTACACCCAGGTGAACAATGTCGTCGGCACGCTGAACCTGCTCTACGCGATCGCCGAGCTGAACCCGGCGATCCACCTCGTGAAGCTCGGGACGATGGGCGAGTACGGCTCGCCGAACATCGACATCGAAGAGGGCTTCATCGAGATCACCCACAAGGGCAGGACCGACGTCCTCCCCTTCCCGAAGCAGCCGAACTCCTTCTACCACCTCTCCAAGGTGCACGACTCGCACAACATCGCCTTCGCCTGCCGCATCTGGGGTGTGCGCTCGACCGATCTCAACCAGGGCATCGTCTACGGCCAGCAGACGCCCGAGACTCTCGCCCACCCGGACCTCGCGACGCGCTTCGACTACGACGCCGTCTTCGGCACGGTCCTCAACCGATTCGCGGTGCAGGCTGCCGTCGGCTACCCCCTCACCGTCTACGGCAAGGGCGGCCAGACGCGCGCCATGCTCGACATCCGCGACACCCTCGCCTGCATCGAGCTCGCCTGCATGAACCCCCCCGAAGCCGGTGAGTACCGGGTCTTCAACCAGTTCACCGAGTCGTTCTCGGTAAACCAGCTCGCCGACTGGGTCGAGCGGGTCGCCCCCTTCGACGTGCGCATCGAGTCGATCCCCGACCCGCGCGTCGAGAAGGAGGAGCACTACTACAACGCGGTCACGACCAAGCTCCCCGAGCTCGGCCTGCAGCCGCACCTGCTGAGCGACGAGCTCGTCGGCTCGCTCGTCGAGCTCTCGGTCCGCCACAAGGAACGGGTGAACTTCGAGGCGATCCGGCCGACGGTGAACTGGCGGACGACCAAGTCCGAGGTCAGCGTCACCGGCGGCGCCGTCGGCGAGTAGCGCCACCTCCGGCCGGGGCCAGGCACCCGGCGGCTCGGATCTTCTAGCGTCTCGCGGATGTTCCGGAACATCGGCCGCGGACCGAGCGCGCCCCCGCGCCGCGGCGGGCGCCGCCGGGTGGTCCTCATCGTCGGTGGAGCGCTGCTCGTCGCGCTGATCCTCGGCGAGATCATCAACATGGTCGTCGACTCCTACGGGCCCGCCGGCCGGACGGCACGCGCGAGCTGGCTCTCGTCGGTGTCGCCGATCCTCACCGAGTCGGGGAGCCTCGGGGTCTTCGTCCACGAGGTCCGATCCTCGGCGGGGAGCCCCGCCTGCTCGCTGCGGTGCGCGATCGGTGCGCTCGTCGCGGAGACGGCTTCGGAGAAGGCGGCCTACGCCGCGCTGCGCCTGCCCGCGCCGTACGGTCTCGGCCCCCGGATGGCCGGTGTCCTCTCGGCGCGTGCCACCGGCGCGCAGTCGCTGCTCTACGCGGTGAGCCTCGCCACCGGTCCGAGCCACAACGTCGGCGCCGCAGCGCAGCAGGCGAGCGCCGCGGGGAGCGACTTCCTCCTCGCCGACCAGCTCGACCGGACCCTCACCGCGCGGCTCGCGAAGGAGCACCTCGCCGTCGGCTGGACGACGGGTTGGTTGGCCTCCCCCGCCGCCTGGGGGCCCTCCGCCACCGCGGGGTTCGTCCAGGAGCTCTCGCACAGCCCGGTGCTCGTCAGTCCGAACACCCTCGAGTTCCTCGCAATCTCGCTCGTCCCCGCCCCCCACGCCTACGTGCCGCCGCTCACCGCGGAGACGACGACCACGACGACGACCACCACCACCACGACGACCCTCGCCCCCGTCGTCACCGGCGCCTCGGGTGGCTTCCTCCCGACGACGACCTCCTCTTCGGCGAGCACCACTGTGCCCGTGACGACGACGACCGTCGCCGTGCCGGTCGGCTTCGCGCAGATCCCCGGTCGCGGCGAGGTCTCGCAGTTCGTCGGACCGGTCACGCAGCTGCGCGTCGTCGTCGTCGTCGAGAACAACTCGTCGGTCACCCGCCAGGTGACCTTCTCCGCAGCCCTCGTCGGCCGCCCCGGCGGGAAGGTGCCGACCGTGAGCACCTCCGCGGTGCGCACGGTCCCTGGCGGCGGCTCGGTCTACGTCGACCTCCCAGCGCTCGCGGTCTCGGGGAAGGTGAACAGCTTCGCGCTGCAGGTGAGCGCGAGCGCGCCGGGGGCGGCCCGTGCGATCGAGCAGACCTTCGTGCTCGCCGGCACCACCTAGCTACTTCGACCTGAAAAAGTCGGGCGGCGATGCTCGCGATTCCGGCGCTCAGCTGGGATGATGGCCTCGACCCGTAGGGCTAGTACGGATCGAGGCCATCGTGTTGAGAACGGTAAACGCGCAGCCCACCTTGTGGG